>NZ_JAJSZC010000157.1:0-18598 GCF_036815105.1 Streptomyces sp. IBSBF 3136 | reverse complement strand
GCGGGAGTGACGGGCGTGGGGGCCGCCTGGTGGGGGAGGGCACACCGCGCCGGGCGCCCGCTCGCAACCCGACCGATGACCACAGCACGTCGCTTGGAAGACGCGCCCCGTCGATGACGCACGGACGACAGACAGTCGCCGGCGGGACCGCGTTCCCCCACCAGGGCCGAGACGCGGCGGAGTGCTCAGCCCCCGGTCGCTGCCAGCGCGGAGCACGACGAACACCGTCGTGGTCAGGCCCGGAACGCGCATCTCGAGACACGCGATTCCGGGACCTGGGGCGGTGAAGTCACTCGCCTAGCCAAGCGGCCGAGAACACCGCTGCCACCGAGGGGCGGACTGCGTACGTCGCGCCGACACTCCCCTCGGGGGCCGCCCACCAGTAGAACGGCAACCGCCGCCCACTATTGCCGTGTCCCTTGCTCATCCCGGACAGCACGCCTGCCACGCGCCGAGCAGGATCGGCCTCGTTGGGCCCGCCCAGGGCCTTGTCCACGAGCTCGGTGCAGTGGATCCTCCGGCCAGGGTTGCGCAGCAGATACTCCAACACCAGCCGCGCCTGGGGCGCGATCTCCGCCATGAACACCGCGGCGCGCTCCAAGTCCTCCGGGCCCCATTCCGGCGTACCGTAGTGCCCCTCTTCACCGGAGTGCTCAGCCCATCGCGGATCAACCTCAGCCAGGTACTCCGTCATACCGCCCCCAAGTGCGTCCTCGAGCCTCATCGCTCCGCCCTTCCAAACCCAGCCTCGGCCTGCCGCGCTCCTGGGTCGGCCTCGCATCCAGGCCCGTCGGCCGGTATGCGGGGCATACGCACCGTACAGAACTGAGGGACCGTACGCGGGATCATGCCATCCACCTGGCACCACGCCTCACCCGCTATCCCGCACCAACTCGTAAGACGCCCGGCAGCACACCGTCGCTCGCGCTGCCGGATTGGGCGCCTGGCACTGGTGAAGTTGAGTACGAGAGCTCAGGCCCGGCCGGATTCCGCCTTGCAGGATGGAGATCCTGATCATTGAGACCGGGAGACCACATGCTCAGCCGCCTCGCCCACACCTTGATGCCGGCCGTCGGCCGACTCACGGTGACCACCGATCCCGGGACCGTCCTCGCACCGGGCAGCATCATCGCCGCCAACCACACCTCGTTCGCCGACCCCGCCGTCGTCCTCGCGGCGCTGCACCGCCTCGACGCCGAGCCGGTCGTCATGGCAGCCGCGGGACTGTGGCGTATACCCGTGCTGGGCCGCGCACTCGCCCGTGAGGGTCACATCCCCGTGCACCGCCGTGACCGGCGCGCCGCCCGTTGCCTCGACCTCGCCGCGGCCGCCTTGGACGAGGGCCGGCTGGTGCTCATCTACGGTGAGGGCGGACTGCCGACGCGCAAGGATGCCGCCGAGAGCGCGCCCAGCGCCTTCCGCACCGGCCTGGCACGGCTTGCCGAGCGCACCGGTGCACCCGTCGTCCCTGTCGGCCAGGCGGGAGCCCGCCGGATCACCTCGGGGAACGCCGTCAAGCAGATGGCGGGCCTCGCGACGGCGCCGCTGCGCCGGCCGGCTCTGCACGTCCACATCGGGACACCGATCCTCCTCGGCGGCGACGGAGCCAAGGGCACGGAAGAAGCACACAGCGCGGTCACTGCTGCCTGGCGGACCGCCGCCGCCAGGCTGGGCGAGCCCTCCGCTCCTGCCTTGTCGCGCTGATCACCGCGCCGACCCGCGCTGCTACGGAGCTACGCAACGCGACGTCTGGACCCGAGAGCCGCCACCTGGGACGCCCCGCGAAGACGCGGACCCGCGGCGTGCGAGGCGTGGATGGCACAGCCGACTCCCGGGTATCCCGGCTGTGACCTGCGCGTGAAGAGGGAGTCATGGCAGATTCAAGCAAAACGGCGGTCCTGGCCACTGCGGCCGAGCCGCTGTCGATCGCGACGACTGCGGTCAAGGCCGCAGAGACCGCACCCGCCCGGTCCCCGACGGTGCTCCGGCCCCTGGGCGGCGAGAGCGCCGTCGATCTGCTCACCCGGGACGCGGAGCGGGTGCGCATCACCGACAGGGACGCCCGGCGGAAGCTCAGCGAGGTCGCCGCGGACCTCACCGGGCGGCACTGATGAGCGCCGCGGACACCGGGGACCACGGGGTGTCCTGCCGGATCGACTCGGTCGAGGTGCACGCCTTCGAACTGCCGACCGACGGCCCGGACGGCAAGGAGGAGGACGGGACCCTGGAGTGGGACTCCACCACCATGGTCCTGGTGCGGGTGCACGCAGGCGGCCGTACGGGCCTCGGTTACACCTACGGTGATGTGTCGGTCGCCTCCTTCATCGAGTCCCAACTCGCGGACGTCGTGCGCGGCCGGAGCGCCGCCTCGCCCCCGAGGCTCTGGGAACTGATGGGCCGCCAGATCCGCAACGCCGGCCGCCCCGGAGCCGGCGCCATGGCGGTGTCCGCCGTGGACGTGGCTCTGTGGGACCTCAAAGCGCGGCTGCTCGACCTGCCGCTGATCCATCTCCTCCCGTCCTGCCACGACCGGGTACCGGTCTACGGCAGCGGAGGTTTCACGAACTACTCCCTGGACCGTCTCACCGATCAGCTCGGCGGCTGGGTCGAGCAGGGCATCCCGCGCGTCAAGTTGAAGACGTCCCGCAACCCCGAGCGCGACCCGCAGCGTCTCGGCGCTGTCCGCAAGGCCATCGGCGACGAGCCGGAGGTTTTCACCGACGCCAACGGGGCGCTGGGTCGCAAGCAGGCGCTGTACTGGGCGCGCCGGTTCCACGAGGAGTGGGACGTGCGGCGGTTCGAGGAGCCCGTCAGCTCGGCCGACCTGGAGGGCCTGCGCATGCTGTGCGAGCGGGGCCCCGAGCGGCTGGAGATCGCGGCGGGCGAGTACGCGTACACCATCCGGGACTTCGTCAACCTCGTGCAGGGCCGGGCCGTGGACTGTCTGCAGGCCGACGTGACCCGCTGCGGAGGCATCACGGGCCTACTGGAGACGGCCGGCCTGTCCGCCGCCCACCACCTGGACCTCTCCGCCCACTGCGCACCGGCCGTTTCGGCCCACGCCTTCTGCGCCGTGCGCCGGCCGCGGCACCTGGAGTACTTCCACGACCACGTGCGGTTCGAGCGCCTGCTGTTCGACGGCACGCTCTCCCCCGACGGCGGCGCCCTGCGGCCCGACCCCGGCCGGCCCGGCCTCGGCCTGGAGATCAAATGGCCGGACGCCGAGCGCTGCCGCGTCCACGGCACACCGACGTCGTAGCCCTTCCCGTAACCTCGCTCGCTCCCGTGGGCGCGCCAAGCCCCGCGTCAACGGGAGCGCGGCTCGGATCGCGCCATTCTCCCTCTGCCGTGTGATCGCATGACTGCCCAGCGGTGGCCGTCGTGACCAGCCGGCAGCCGGACACCGCACAATCGGTCCGGCCCCTGACCGCTTCGGCGACCGACCCGATTGCCGGGGAACGTTTTGGCTCCGCGCTGCCTCCTGGCATTCCGAAGCGGACCTTCAGGAGACCCGCCGAAGGCGAGAGGTGTTCCCCATGGCATCGAGCACGACGTCGGTGACGGCCGCGATCGATAGACCGCTCCCGCACGCTGAAGGAGCGAAGCACAGCTGGCCGGAGGTGCTTGGCATCCGGATGCACATCGCCGAGTACGGGACAGGCGACCCGGTCCTGCTGCTGCACGGCTTCCCGCAGCACTGGTTCGCCTGGCACCGGGTCGCCGTCCAGTCGGCCGCGGGACACCGACTGATCTGCCCTGACATGCGGGGCTTCGGTTAGTCGCAGCAGACCCGGCGCGGCTACGACATCGACGGCTTGGCCGACGACATGCTCGCGCTGCTGGACGTGCTCGGGCTCGACCGCGTGCATCTGGTGGGGCACGACTGGGGTGCTCACGTCGGCTTCCGGCTGTGCCCGCGGGCACCGGGGCGGTTGAGCGGCTACCTGGCGCTCAACATGGCGCACCCGTGGGCCCGGCACCGGGCCATCATGCCGAACCTGTGACGGCAGTGGTACACCGCCTTCATCGAGTATCCGGTGGTCGGCCGCGCCGTGCTGCGCCACTGGCCGGCGTTCACCCGCTTCCTGCTGCGTCACCAGGTCGCCGACCGGTCGCTCTGGCAGGCCGGTGAGCTCGCGGAGTTCAGCGCCGCGGCACAGGGCGGCGCGCATGCCGGGCAGGCCCTGTTCTGCCAGTACGTGATCCGGGAGATACCGGCGTTGCTGCGCGGCATGTGGCGCGAGCAGCGGCTGACCGTTCCGACCGTGTTGCTGGGAGGTGAGCGGGACAACGTGATGCCGCCGTCCATGCTGGCCGGCGGCAAGGGCCACGCGGACGATCTCACGGTGCGGATCGTGCCGGGCGTCGGCCACTTCCTGCCTCGGGAGAGTCCCCACGCGGTCGCCGAAGCGATGAAGGAGCTGTTCGCTACGGGGCGTTGAACGACTTCGGGCGCAAGGACGCCCGCTGTGCGACCTTCCGGATGAAGGATCGTCTGCGGCGGACCACGAGAGCGTACGCCCACCGAAGCGGCCGCAGGGCGGCGGGACGCGCGGCGCCGAGCACGGCGAAGCGCGTGCCGTCGCCTTCCGGTGTGGCAACCATGCCTCCCACGACGAATCGTGACTGCATCGGACACCACACCAGCCGGGAGCCAGCAGCACCTCGAAGCCGCTGCGGCAGCCCAAGGGACCCACCACCAGGGCGCGTTTGCGGTCGGCGTCCCTGCGGATCGCGCAGTCCCCGCATCCCGACGAAGACCGCGGTGAGCGCCTCATGGACGGCATCCTCGCAATCCGACAGGGCGATCGGCCGGCACAGCCGGGTCACATACGGCGTCACCACGGTCAGCCCCTCGTCCATCGCCAACGCCTCACCTGCCCACGCGGCCCGCACCAGTGCGGACAACTTCGTGGTGAGCGCATGACATGAAGGTCGCCCTGCCGGCCGCTGCGGACGACATAGAGCCCCGCGCCGCGAACCTCCGCTCCAAAAGTAACCGCCTTGACAGGTGACGCAACTCTTGGGAACCTGACGTCACCAGTCAGAGCGGTTACGCACCGGTGAGGGCACCCCATGACAGTCGTACGGTTCGCACTCGTCTCCCGGCTCGGCCAGAAGGAGGTGCTGGAGGTGCTGACCGACTTCACGCCCGCCCGCGCCGAGACCTGGCCCAGCATCGACGCCGAGCACTTCGAGGTCCACGAGCTGGGCGCCACATGGGCGGAGGTCACCGAGGGGACCGCCACCGCCTGGGAGCGGGCGCGCTACGAGTGGGACCCGAGCGGTGACACCGTCACCGTCACCACCCTCGACTCCAAGCTCTTCGGAGCCGGTGGCGGCTGGGTCTTCAAGATGACCCCGGAGGGCGACGGGACGCGCGTCGAGGTCGAGCTGACGCGGCAGCCGAGCACGCTCAAGGGCAAGATGCTCGCCTCCCTGCTCCCCCTGGTCGCGCCGTCGTCCCTGCGCAAGTCCTTCGCGGGCCCCCTTGCGGCTGGGCTACCCTGTCGGTGACGTCGACCGTGGGTCGGCGTCTGCCGTGCATCGAGGACGAGGAGTCGTAGACGTGGCGGGTGACGACGACATCTCGGGGTGAGACCCGGGTCTGACGGCCACCGGCCGGCGCTCAGGAGCGCTGCCGCCGAGGTGGTCCGTTTCGTCGTACCACTTTTCCCACGTCTGCCCGGGGCAGAGGTCTGCGCTCTGCCCTCAACCCGTTCGAGGTCACGTTCATGTCCGACGTCGCGTCCATCGTCTGCTCGAGCCTGTCTTTCGCCTGGCCCGATGACACCCCGGTCCTCCAGGACCTGTCCTTCGCCCTGCCCGCCGGGCGCACGGGTCTGGTCGCCCCCAACGGCTCCGGCAAGAGCACCCTGCTCAAGCTGATCGCCGGTGACCTCCGTCCCACCAGCGGCTCGTTGGCGGTCAATGGCACACTGGGCCACCTCCCGCAGAGCCTCCCCCTGACCGGTGACCTCACGGTCGCCGAAGTGCTCGGCGTCGCCGCGGTGATCCGCGCCCTGGACGCCGTCGAGTCCGGCGACGTCAGCGATGAGCACTTCACGGCCATCGGCGACGACTGGGACATCGAGGAGCGCACCCGCGCCCAACTCGACCGCCTGGGCCTGGCCGACCTCACCCTGGACCGCTCTCTGAGCACGCTCAGCGGCGGACAGGTCGTATCCCTCGGTCTCGCCGCCCAGTTGCTACGGCGGCCCGACGTTCTCCTGCTCGACGAGCCCACCAACAACCTCGACCTCCAGGCCCGCCGCAAGCTCTACGACGTGCTGTCGGACTTCACCGGCTGCCTGCTGCTGGTCAGCCACGACCGGGCCCTGCTCGACCGCATGGACCGTATCGCCGAGCTGAACAGCGACGAACTGCGCTTCTACGGCGGGAACTTCACCGCCTACGAGGAGACCGTGCGCGCCGAGCAGGAAGCCGCGGCGAAGAACGTCCGCAACGCCGAGCAAGAACTCAAGCGCGAGAAACGGGAGATGCAGCAGGCCCGCGAGCGCGCCGAGCGCCGCGCGAGCAACGCCGCCCGCAATCTCAAGAACGCCGGTCTGCCCCGTATCTTCGCCGGCAACATGAAGCGCGGCGCGCAGGAGTCGGCGGGCCGCGCCGGCCAGACGCACGCGGCCCGCGTCGGCGAGGCGAAGGCCCGGCTCGACGAAGCCGGACGCGCGCTGCGCGAGGAGCAGCGCCTCGCCCTCGACCTGCCGGACACCCAAGTCCCCGCCGGGCGCACCCTCTTCCTCGGTGAGAAGATGCGTGTTCGTCTCGGGGACCACGACGTGTTCGTTCCGGACGGCGTGGAGTTGAGCATCCGAGGGCCTGAGCGGATCGCGCTGACCGGTCCCAACGGTGCCGGGAAGAGCACCCTGATGCGCCTGGTCACCGGCGATCTCGTCCCGGACGCCGGGGAGATCCGGCGCAACGACGGCCGGATCGCCTACCTCTCGCAGCGTCTGGACCTGCTGGAGCTGGACCGCACGGTTGCGGAGAACTTCGCCGCTTTCGCGCCGGAGCGAGGTGAGGCGGAGCGGATGAACCTGCTCGCCCGGTTCCTCTTCCGGGGTGCGCGCGCCCACCTGCCGGTCGGGGTGCTGTCCGGCGGCGAGCGGCTGCGGGCCACCTTGGCCTGCGTGCTGTGCGCCGAACCGGCTCCCCACCTGCTGCTGCTCGACGAACCGACCAACAACCTCGACCTCATCAGCGCGGGCCAGCTGGAAAGCGCGCTCAATTCCTACCGGGGCGCGTTCATGGTGGTCAGCCATGACGAGCGGTTCCTCGCCGAGATCGGGGTGAGCCGCTGGCTGCGGCTGGCCGACGGCGCGTTGGAGGAGACGGGAGCGCCCGTCGTGTGAGCCGCCGGTGAGAGCGGTGGCCCGCGTCCGAGGCTCCGTGCCCGGCGGGCCCCTCACCCATCGCCGATCACCCACACGTCGGACGGTTTCCCGTGCCCCAGCCCACACGTCCCCAGCCCGCGCTGCTCGCCCACGACCTCGTCCGTGACCTGGGCGGCCGCCGCGTCCTCGACGGCATCTCCCTGACCGCCTCCCCCGGACATCGGATCGGCCTGATCGGGGAGAACGGCGTCGGCAAGACCACCCTGCTGCGGGTGCTCGCCGGCGTGGACGAACCCGACGCCGGCAGCGTCACCCGCCCGCCCGACCTCGGCCTCCTCCGCCAGGAGATGCCGTACGACAGTGGCACCACCATCGCCGCCGTACTGGACGAGGCACTGCGCGAGGCCCGGGAGGACCTCGAGGAACTGGACCGCCTCGGCGAGGGACTCGCCCGCGTCCCGGCCGACGATCCCCGCCACCAGGCCCTCCTCGACGCCTACGGCAAGCGCCTGGAGCGGGCCCAGGACCGGGAGTCCTGGGATGCCGACCGTCGCGCGTCCCTGGTCCTGGAGAGCCTTGGTCTGGGAGCGTTCGGACACGACCGCACGCTCGGTTCGCTCTCCGGCGGGCAGCGCGGCCGACTGGCCCTGGCCGCCCTTCTCGTACGGCGGCCGTCGGCACTGCTGCTGGACGAGCCGACCAACCATCTCGACGACGGCGCCGCCGCATTCGTGGAGGAGCAGCTGCGGGATCTGCCCGGAACGGTGGTCGTCGCCAGCCACGACCGGGCGTTCCTGGACGCCGTGTGCACCGATCTGATCGACCTCGATCCGGCGGTGGACGGCCCGGTCCGCTACGGAGGCGGCTACAGCGCCTATCTGTCCCTGAAGCGCGCCGAGCGGGGGCGCTGGGAGCGGCGGTACGCCGAGGAGCAGGAGGAGCTGGCGGCACTGCGGCAATCCGCCGGCGTCACCGCGCACCGGGTGGCGCCGGACCGGGGCCGTACCGACAACGAGAAGATGGGCTACGGCCACCGAGCGGGCCGGGTGCAGCAGCAGATCTCCCGCCGGGTCCGCGACGCCACCCGGCGGCTGGCGGAACTTGAGCGCGCCAAGGTCCCCGAGCCGCCCCGCCCACTGCGGTTCGCGGCGGCCGGGGACCTGGCCGCGCCCAGCGAGGAGCACGCGCCTCGGCTGGTGCCGCTGGTCTCGTTGCGGCACGTACGGGTGCCGGGGCGGCTCGCGCTGGAGGACCTGAAGGTGTCGGCGACGGACCGGTTGCTGATCACCGGCGGTAACGGGGCTGGCAAGTCCACGCTGCTCGCGGTGCTCGCGGGACTTCTCGCGGCCGAGGGTGAGGTGCGGCGGCGTGGCGGGCTGACGGTGGGGCTGCTGGCCCAGGAGACGGTGTTCGAGCGGGGCGAGCGTACGGTCCGGGACACGTATGAGCTGGCGCTGGGCCCGGCGCGGGCGGAGAAGGTACCGCTCAACTCCCTGGGTCTGTTGCATGAGGCCGACCTGGACAAACCCGTGGGACACCTGTCCGTGGGCCGGCGTCGGCGGCTGGCGCTGGCGCTGCTGGCGGCCCGGCCGCCCCAGTTGCTGCTGCTCGACGAGCCGACCAATCACCTCTCCCCCCGCCTGTGCGACGAGCTGGAGGAGGCGCTGGGCACCGGCCCGGGAGCGATCGTGGTGGCCAGCCATGACCGCTGGCTGCGCAGGAGGTGGCAGGGACGGGAGATCCGGCTGGGGGCAGGACGGGAGGTGTAGTCGACGCCGGGGCAGGCGGTCCGGCAGGACAGGGGCAGCGCGAGGACACGGCATCGTCCCAGGTCAGTGAGGAACACCTGCCGAGGCGGTGACGGATGTTGCACGGCCGGGCAGTCACCCGTCAAGATGGTGATGTGAACCTTGACCATGTCTTCGTATGCGGAAATCCGGCCCTCGACTTCGCGGCCACCCTCCGCGCCCGACGCTCGACCCGGTTCGAGATGTTCGCGACGCCGGAGCGGCTCAACGCCTGGTACGTGGAGTCCGGTCTGGTCGACACGATCACGCCCGCCGGAGAGGACGACGTCCAGGAGGCGACCACGGTCCGCGAGGCCATCTACCACCTCGTCACCGGCAGGCGTCTCGGCGAGGAGTTCGACCGGGAGGCTCTCGCCGTGCTCAACAGCGCCGCGCGCAAGACGCCCGCGACTCCGCAGCTGACCCTGGGCGGCCGGCACACGGAGGCGACCCCCGAGCAGGCTCTCGCCACCGTCGCCCGCCAGGCCGTCGAACTGCTCAGCGGCCCGGACGTCCCCCTGCTGAAGGAGTGCGGCAACCCCGAGTGCACCCGGGTCTACATCGACCGCTCCCGGGGCATGCGGCGCCAGTGGTGCGGCATGGAGTCCTGCGGCAACAAGATCAAGGCGGCGGCGTACCGGGCACGCAAGAGGACGGCCCCCGCGGCGGCTTCGCGCTGATCTCGCACGCGGTCGACGTGGCTGGCACGCGCGGTGATCCGGTGGTCCCGGCGCGGCCGGGAGGGTCGGCGGCCGCACCGCGATCGGCGTTCGCGGGCGACCTTGGAGTACGGACACGCCCGCCGCTCCGGCCCTCTCCCGGACGTCGACAACGGCGGTGCAGCCGACTGCCGTGACCGGTCGCCCCGGCTGGTGCGTACGGTTCTCTGTCGCCGGCCGTTCGCCCGGCCGGTCACCGTCAGACGGTGATGGTCTTGTACTCGGTGTACGTGCCGAGGCCGACCGCCCCGTACTCGCGGCCGATGCCGCTCGCCTTGAAGCCACCGAACGGGCCGTCGAAGGCGACTGAGGCGCCGTTGACGGTGACGGTGCCGGTGCGGACGCGGCGGGCGACGGCCAGCGCGTGTTCCTCGTCGGCGGACCAGACTCCGCCGGAGAGGCCGTACTCGGAGTCGTTGGCGATACGCACGGCATCGTCCTCGTCGTCGTAGGCGATGACCACCAGGACCGGGCCGAAGATCTCCTCCTGCGCGATCCGCATGGAGTTGTCGACGTCCGCGAAGACGGTGGGCGTGACGTAGTTGCCCTTCTCCAGGCCCTCCGGGACCTGCGGGCCACCGGTGACCAGGCGGGCACCCTCCTCGATGCCCAGCCGGATATAGCCGCGGACCCGCTCCTGCTGGTCGGGGCGGATCATCGGGCCGATGAAGGTGTCGGGGTCAGCCGGGTCGCCGACCTTCAGCGACTCCACCATGTCCTTCAGCCCGGCCACGACCTCCTCGTAGCGGCTGCGCGGGGCCAGGATCCGGGTCTGGGCGATGCAGGACTCGCCATTGTTGAGCAGGGAGCCGAACTTGAGGCCCGCGACGGCCTTCTCGACGTCGGCGTCAGGGAGGATGATCGCGGCGGACTTGCCACCCAACTCCAGACTGACCCGCTTGAGCTGCTCGCCGGCGATCGCGGCGATACGGCGTCCGGCCCGCGTTGAGCCGGTGAACGCGATCTTGTCGACCTCCCGGTGCGACACCAGGTATTCGCTGGTCTCCCGGTCCGCGGGCAGAACGCTGATCACACCCTCGGGCAGACCCACCCGTTCCAGCAGCTCGGCGAGAAAGCCCATGCTCAGCGAGTTCTCCGGGGACACCTTCAGGACCACGGAGTTACCGGCGAGCAGGGCAGGAATGATCTTCGAAGTGGCCGAGGAGAAAGGCGAGTTCCACGGAATGACCGCGGCCACGACACCGACCGGCTCACGGCGCACCACACTGCGCACCGGGGACGCGGGGTCGGAGGGCGCGAGCGTCTCCTCCCAACCGAACTCCTCCGCCGCCTTCAGATAGGCGTTCGCCTGCCGCGTGAGGCCGGGCTGCCCAGCTCGGGTGAACCACTCGGCCGAGCCGTTCTCCAGCGAGATCAGGTGCGCGATCCTCTCCGCGTTCTCCTCGCGGAGGGCGTTGAACTGCCGGAGCACCGCGATTCGCCGGGTCGCAGAGGTCTGCCGCCACTCGCCCGACTCGAAGGACTCCCGCGCCGCGTCGAGCGCACGGTCGACGTCGGCCGGCTGCGCCTGGGCGGCACGGCCGACAACGGACCGGTCGTGCGGCGAGGCGATGTCGAGCAGCTCGGGGTCGCTGGGCTTGACCCAGAAGCCTGCGATGAAGAGCCGGTCGTAGATGATCACGTGCTTCTCCTCAGGTGCTTTCGATTGGCTCGCTCGGCGTATGAGCGACAAATGAACTGTCACATCAACGTAGCACTTCTTATGCTTAGCTGCACATAAGCGTGCCCCTGGCGGGCACCTTCCTGCACACGAGAGGTACCTTTCTAGAGTGAGGGCTGATGCGGTGCGCAGGGCGAAAACGTCACCCCTTTGACAGGTGACGCGGGCCGTGCAAGGGTCATCAGGGCAAGGGCAGCCAGGTCACACACCGCGGACAGGGCGGCCACGTTTCCCAGGCTCGGCCGCGTCGGATCAGGTCGATTCAAGTCACCGGAATCGCATGACGGAAGGCTTTTCATGATCAACAGGCGCACCTTCAGCAAGGCCGTCGGTCTGGGCACCGGCGCGGCCGCGGTCTCGCTGTCCGGCATGCAGGCCGGCGCATCCGCCGCGGGCGCCACGCGACAGGCGGGAGGCGCTTCCGGACCCATCGTCCCGACCATCACTGCCGGCACCCAGGCCGAGTTCGGCACGATCAAGCAGGTCAAAGCGGGCCTGCTCGACATCGGCTACGCGGAGGTCGGCCCCGCCCACGGCCCGGTCGTCGTCTGCCTGCACGGCTGGCCGTACGACATCCACAGCTACGTCGACGTCGCCCCGCTCCTGGCCGACCGGGGGTACCGCGTCATCGTCCCTTACCTGCGCGGCCACGGCAGCACCCGCTTCCTGTCCCGCCACACTCCCCGCACCGCCGAGCAGTCCGCCGTCGCGCTGGACATCATCGCCCTGATGGACGCACTCAAGATCGAAAAGGCCGTCCTCGCCGGGTTCGACTGGGGCTCACGCACCGCCGACATCATCGCCGCGCTGTGGCCCGAGCGCGTCAAGTCCCTCGTATCGACAAGCGGTTACGTGATCACGAAGGTCAGCGCTCAGCTCGAGCCCGCGCCCCCGGCCGTGGAGCACAACTGGTGGTACCAGTGGTACTTCGCCACCGACCGCGGCAAGAAGGCCATGGAGAACGTCGAGCAACGCATCGCGCTGTGCCGCTATGTGTGGACCCTCGTCTCCCCCAACTGGGACTTCGACGACGCCACCTTCGAACGCACCGCCCAGGCCTTCAAGAACCCCGACTACGCCGCCATCGTCCTCTTCAACTACAACTGGCGCATCGGCTTGGTGGAGGGTGAGCGCCGCTACGACCGCTACGAGAAGCAGCTCGCGGCCCAGCCTCCCATCGCCGTGCCCACCATCACCCTCGACCCTGCCCTGGACCCCTTCACGCCACCCGGCGACGGCTCCACCTACCGCGACCACTTCACCGGCCCCTACGAGCACCGCACCATCGCGAACATCGGCCACAACCTCCCCCAGGAAGCGCCGACCGTCTTCGCCCAGGCCGTGGTCGACGCCGACCGCCTCTGAGATTCGGCGGAGGGGCTACCCCTCCAGCACCACAGCCGTCACCTGTCTCTTACATGTAGCACTTCTCATCTAGGGCTCCACTCCACAGAGGCGCTACGTGTCCCAGACTGCACAGTCGGCCACTACACTCGGGGCGGTGAGAGCCGACGCAGCGCGCAATCTGGAAGCCGTCCTGACCACGGGAGCTCGCATGCTCGCTGCCGACCCCGGCGCAAGCATCGCGAGCATCGCCGGCGAGGCAGGCGTGGACCGACGCACCGTCTACCGCCGCTTCGCCTCCCGCGAAGACCTCCTGGCCGCCATCTACGAATCCCGCCTCACGGCCATCGAGCGCGCCATCGAAGACGCCCGGCTCCGCGAAGCCCCCGTCGCCGTGGCCCTGCACCGTTACGTCGAGAACATCGTCGCCGTCAACCGCACCTGGCCGGTCGACCTCACCCGCATGCTCGCCGACGACGACGTCCGCGCCCGCCGCGACGCCTCGGCGCGCGAAGTCGACACCTTCCTCCGACGCGCCACGAACGAAGGCCTCCTGCGCCCCGACCTCCCCGAGGGCTGGGCCGGCGCACTCCTCCCCCAACTGATGCACCTCGTCTCCCGACAGTTTCCCCGACTGAGCGCGGGCCAGGCGGCGGACGTCGTCGTCGACACCTTGCTGAACGGGCTCGGGACACCCTGACCCACCGACGTACCGGTTGGCGCTTCCCCGGCGGACGGCGAGGCCGAACGGAGTCACTGCCGTCGCACCGCCCGGTGCGCCGGCGTACCGGGAGTCGGCTCCTCCCGCAGCCAGTGGCCGCCCGTGCTCCAGCCCAGCAGACGGCGGCCGGCGCCGTCGTCCACCTGCCCGCCGAACAGGACCTGGCGGAGGCCGGTGAGGGCGGGCGTGAGCCGTCCGGCGATGTGCCACGGCTGCTGCGCGCACATCTCGCCGATGCCGGCCAGGGTGCCTCGCTGCTGGTCCGTCGGGCACAGGGACAGGTAGAACACCATCTGCCGCCAGGCGTAGGCGGCGTCCTTGATGGTGCCGAGCGGCCGCGGGTTGTGGTGGACACGTCCGGTCAACCGGCACACCGTGGCGAAGGAGCGCTGGACCAGGTCGTCCCAGCCCGTGCCGGGATCGATGCCGACCCTGTGAACCAGGGTGGCCAGGTTGTGGGTGGTGAGGATCTGCGCCTGCTCGATCACCGTGCCGTTCCCCGCGACCCAGGAGCCGGACCGCCCCGAGCCCGGCGCGAATTCCGCCGCCCGCTGCCGGCACAGCGCGGCGAACCCGGCGGACGTACGGGCCCTCTGCGACCGGAGGGACGACTCGGCCGCCTCGACGACGGCGAGGTTGCGTACCGCCGCGTAGTCGATGGCGTAGTACCGCTCGTACAGCGAGCCGCCGCCGAGGAGTTCTGCCGCGACCCGTGCGGCGGTGAGGAACTTCGGAGCGAACGTGCCCATGAAGATGTCGGCCGCGAGTTCCTCCACCAGGGGCGCGCCCAGCTCTGCCTGGCGGGCCAGCACCGCCAGCTCACGGATCAGCGGGTTGGGCAGGATCGTCCCCGGGAAGGCGCGCACCGCGAGTCCGCCGAGCTGCCGCAATGCCTCGACCGCGGCCTCTTCCGTGCCGGAGCCGGCCCGCTGGGCAGCCACGGCTCGTACCCAGGGCAGTTCCTCGATGCGGACCTGCCGCTGGAGGTCGAACAGCAGCAGGGAACGGCGGTTGCGGAAGGCCTGGTAGTGGGCGGTGGCCAGCGACCGGAGGGCCGGGTCGCGGTGAGCCTCGGCGGTGGTGGCGGCGACGACCTGTGGGACCAGTTCGGCCAGGACCTCCGCCGACGGTACGACGCCTCGCTCCACAAGAGTGCCGACGGGTGCACTGAGCGCCGCCTCCACGGGCCGGCGCACGGCGGCGGGGACGACGGCGCCCGCGGGCACACCCGTCTGGTGCGCCTCCCGTTCGCTCACCGGGGCCAGCACGGACTCCACCTCGGCGACCCCGGCGTGCCGCGGCAGGTCGGACAGGCGACCCAGCACGACCCCGGCCAGCGCGTGGTGCGAGGGCAGCGCGGCATGGGCGGCCTGCCGCCGGCGCAGGGTGGTGTGCTCGGCGGAGCCGGGCAGCCCGCGCTTGCGGACCATGGCGGCGACGGCGTGCCGCAGCAGCCCGAGCCGCCGCGGCGCGAGCTCCCGTGCGCCGACGGTCTCCTCCAGCGCGCCGCGCAGAATGCCCAGGTTCTCCTGGGGCCTCAGATGCTTGGTGCAGTACGTGTGGCGCCGGGCGAGTTCGCGGTAGCGGTGCAGCAGCGCGGCGGAGCGCTCGTGCCAGGGGTCGGCGAGGCCGGGAACGTGTACGCGTCCCTGTTCGTCGGTCGCTTCCAGCCAGTGCGCCAGCAGTTCGTCGCCGAAGGGCTGCCAGACGGCAAGCGCCTCTCGCTGCGTCTCGACGGCCGTGTTGGGGCGGCGTGCGGCGAGCGCCGCGCGGGCGTCGGCGACGGTGTTTCGGTGTACGGCGTCGGGGCGGGGTGCGGGCCGGTCGGCCGGCCGCGGGCCGAATCGGAGCCGGTCGGCGAACGGCGCGAGTTCCTCCACCAGGTCGAGCGCGGCGGCCGGCTCCCCGGCCCGGGCCAGCCAGGCGACGGTGAGCAGTGCGGCCTCCTCGGGAACGGTCACCTCGTAGCGACCGCTGTCGAGCAGGCCGTGGAGCTGCGCGAGCCCGTCGTCGGACAGGAAGTACGCGAACAGCGCCCGCCGGTTCTCGGGCACACCGGCGCGCCGCGCGGTGGCGATCTCGTGGTCGAGCAGCGGTCCGCCCGCGCTCGGCTCGCCGGTGGCGAAGCCGCCCCGGACCACCTCGGGCGTGACCCACGCGGGCAGGCCGGCGACGGGCGCACGGGAACCGATCGTCAGCAGGCCGTTCGCCATGCCGTCCAGCACCGCACGCCACCTGCGCCCACGTTCCGCGCCGCGCCGGCGGGTCTCCGGGTCCGGGTGTGCGGCGGCCGTGCGGAACGCGGCGGCCAGCTGACCGGCCGCGTAGCCGGGGTTCGCCTGGGCAAGGTGCTGCTGCTCAGCGTCGTCGTTCATAGCCGACGTGGCGGGTCCCGCCCCCGCGCCCTCCGGGTCTCAAGCCCGGTGCTCTGCTGCTGAGCTACACGTCGATGAGCCGACAGTAGGCGGCGAAGGTCCGCCCCCACAAAGTGTTTTCGCCATCCGGCGCCGTCATGCCTGGCGATGGCCGCACACCCTGATGCCCCGTCAGGGACGTGTCCGGGTCGCGTTAGGGGAAGTCACCGATGTGGCCGGTGGGACGCGGCGGCACGCTGATGACATGTCGAAATCCCCCGCCGCTCACAGCGGTCCCTCATTCCTCCGCCGCCTCGCCGCTCCCGTCACCGCTGCCGCTCTCCTGGCGGGCGTGGCCGGGGTCTGGGCCTCGGGCGCCGCCTACGCCGCGCCCGCGGCCGGCACCCAGTCCGCCACTGACTACGCCGACTGCCCGGCGCTTCCCGAGGGCGTGGACCCGGCACGTTGGAGATGCGAAGTGCACACGGCCACGCCGCAGCTGACCATGGGCAAGATCACGCTGACGCTCGCACCGATCACCATGACGCACGCCGAAGGCCCCCTGCCGGACGGCACCGACGGAGGGGTGTGGGGCGCGATGCACAGCGCGCCCACCGCCGTACCAGGCGGCCTGACCGGCACCCCGGCCGGTGCGCACGCCCCGATCACGGCCCTGTCGATACAGCCGGAGTACGGCGGACGCTCGGACTTCTACACCGGCCGGCTCAGCCTACGGTTCCGGCTGCGGAGCCCGCTGCTGCCGCAGAGCTGCGCCATCGGAGCGAGCGAGCCGGTCGACTTCCAGGTGAAGCGCTCGGGACCCTCGAAGTGGGTCTCCCAGGACCCCCCGGTGATCGAATTCTCGGCGTACGACGACACCTTCGCCGCCCCCGCGCCCGAACACTGCGGACCGCTGACCGGCTTCCTCGGCAGACGCCTCGGCCTGCCGGCGGCCACCGGCAACCTGATGGCCTACGACGCTTCTTACACCTTCAAGACGTACGACCAGCTTCCGTAGGCATCCGTCCCGGCGCGCCCGATCGCCTCAGCGACGGGTCGGATCCGCTGATGACCGGCGGCAACGGCACCACGGCGCGGTCAGCGCTGGACGCGAGACGGCGGCGAGGGGGCCGGCCGGTCGGTTGTGCCTTCACGCCCGCGAGGCGGGCCAGGCTTCTGGCAGTGGCGCGCAGCCGGACGTGGCGGCTGGGACAGGGCGGCCCAGGGCGAAGTGGGCGGCGTCCGATCGGGGTTGTGTGGGCCGGGCCGGGAGTCGGGGCGTCCCCGGTGGGGAGCATGGCCAGGGCTGGGCCGCCTGCCGCGGTAGGACCCGTCCACGGCCGGATGGTCAGCGTGTGTCAGATGGGCGTCAGGGGGGTGTCAGGGGTGCCTGGCAGTGTTGTGGATGTGAACGGGCCGCCCGAAAGGACGGACCGGGAACGAGGAGAGGTGCCCGGAGTGGTTGATCGGGGACCAGCGAGCACAGCTCACGGTCGGGCCCCTTGGGGCCCACGCAGGTTCGAATCCTGCCCTCTCCGCCAGAACACCCCACGCACGCACAGCAGACCCACCGGCTGTCTCCCCTCCCCTGCCCGGTGGTCTCACCTTGTTCATCGATACCCGCCAACTGCACGTCGGCGTGCCGGGACCCGACCGCGCCGTAACGCAGAGCGGCTTGTGAAGCCTCGTTCCTGATGAGAAGCCCCGATGGCCATGTGCAGCAGATCCGGCCCCCTATTACGGAAGCCGGGTCGGCTGCACGTGTCACGGGTGCTCTCCAGCGGGTCGGGTACGGGACCTGCCGCCGCGAGCGGCCGGGGCGGCACACGGTCCGGCCCGCGACACGGGACGACCGGGCGGTGGAGGCGGCCGCCCGCTAGCGCTTCAGCGCGTGCAGGCACAGGCTCGTGACGCCGTCCTCGCTGTACTCCGGGTCGGCGGCGTAGTCCCGGGACGCGCAGGGGCCGTCCGTCGGGTCGACGACGCGGTACTGCGCCTCAGGGGAGCCGCAGCCGACCGGCCTGAGGCTCTGCTCGGGCCAGGGGGCATCGTTGCGGGCGCACGAGCCGGCGGTCAGGGTCGGGTGGCCGTCGCCGCCGTCCGGCCCCGCCAGCATGCCGACCAGCATGAGCAGCGGCACGGCGAGCACAACGAGGCCGAGCAGGCCCAGCGGGACGAGGGCCAGGATACCGGCCGGCCGCCGGAACACCGGCTTGCCCGGGTCCAACGGGGGCCGCCACCCGGGCGTGACCGGCCCGGGGATGCGCCGGATGCCGGACAGGGCACTGAGGTTGGCCAGCAGCACGAAGGGGGTGATGAGCACCGACAGCGGGCCCCACCAGCCCATCACCATCGTGTCCGCCTGCATGTCCCTGAAGGACGCCAGCGCGCAGGTGCGGCAGAACGCCCCCTGGCGCCGCAGGAACCGCATGACGACCACCATGCCCTGGTGGCCCCGGACCGTCACCGGCGCGGCAGGCGCGGCCCCGCACACCTGGCAGGCGGCCGCGAGCGGGTAGGGCCCGGGAGCCTGCGGGTACGGCACCGGTGCCGGGGCGTACGGTCCCGGCGCCTGCGTGTAGGGCCCCGCAGGCGGCTGGTACGGCCCCGGCGTCTGCGGGTGGGCGGGGTGCGGGG
>NZ_JAJSZC010000156.1:0-18748 GCF_036815105.1 Streptomyces sp. IBSBF 3136 | reverse complement strand
GGGCCGAGCGGGGCGGGGCCGGGCAGGTCCCGGACGGGAGCCCGCCGTTGGGCCAACCGTGCGACGTTCCGCCGTTTCGCGCGCGGGCCCGTGCCCGATGGGCCAGCATCGCAACAGTGTTGACCGCCGATGCCCTCCGTGCGCATCTGCTGGCTGCCCGGCTGGCCGGGGAGGTGGCCACGTCCCGGGAGGCCGGCCTCCGCAGCTACCGGCTGTTCGCAGCCCGGGACCCCCGGGTGCTGATCGGGATCGATCCCGAACGGCGGTGGGGGCAGCGGGAGCTGCTGTCGCTGATGGCGGCCAGGTGCGGGGTCTCGGCCGATCCGCGGCACACGTCCGGCCCGGACGTGATCGACCCGGAGCGGACGCTGGCCGCGCTGGACGCGTTCGCTGAGCGGATCCGGGAGGCGGCCCGGCGTGGGGCTCCCGTGCTGCTCGGGACCGGGCATCCGCATCGGCTGCTCGGTTTCTACGGTGGCCTGGCGGACGCGTTGTCGGCAGTGGGGTGTGAGGTACTCACCCCGGCGCAGGGTCGCTCTGTCGACATATTGACCCGGTTCGGTCTACGCACGTACTCCCTGGACTACGTACGAGGGGTTGCCTTGGTGCGGGAACCGGAGGTCGAGCGCCCCGGTTGTGAGCCGGGAGCGCACTGCCATTCACCACTCCCGGTTCGGGTCGCCCTGGCCGCCGCCGCCGAGGCCGGCGGGCCGTTGCCCGAGCTGGTCATCGGCGACCACGGCTGGGTCTGCGGTGCAGGTCAGCTGGGGTTCGAGGCGATCGGCCTGGCGGACACGGACGATCCCGCGCTGTTCGTGGGGGAGGCCGAGGGGGTCGTCTCCGTCGCGGTTCCGGTTGATGACGGAGTGCGGTCTGTGCACTACCGGCCGCTCACCCGCTACGTAGTCAATAGGGCGTGTCTGTCACAGTAGGCCGCCGATGGGTGCACCTCTTCCCCACTCGCATCACCCGCCCCTAGTCTGGGGAGTGAGCACGCAACGACGAAGAGTCACCGGAAGGGGAAGCCGGTGGCCGTCGAGTGCGGAAGGTTCAGGTGTGTCATGGCTGCTGCAGGCGAAAGGCCTCTGAACGAGGTTCAGTTCCTTACCGTGGCGGAGGTCGCCTCGGTGATGCGAGTGTCGAAGATGACCGTGTACCGGTTGGTGCACAGCGGTCATCTGCCCGCGATCCGGGTGGGGCGGTCCTTCCGCGTCCCCGAGCAAGCGGTACACGAGTACCTCCGCGAGAGTTATGTGGGGGTGGAGACGGTCTGACGGCCTTCCGGGCAACCCCCGGGAACCCCTCGATTACGACCTCAGCGCTCGGACGGGTAGGCTGGCCCCTCGTAGGTCGTATGGGCCCATGGCGCCCAAACACCGAGTGATGAGAAGTGAGCGAGGGTAGTCGTGGGCTCTGTTATCAAGAAGCGGCGCAAGCGGATGGCCAAGAAGAAGCACCGCAAGCTGCTCAAGCGCACGCGCGTTCAGCGCCGCAACAAGAAGTAAGCGGCGCCGCGAGAGCGTGTTCTGTGGCCCCCCGTCCATGAGGACGGGGGGCCACAGGCGTGTCCGGGCCCCCGCGCGGGGAGTTGTCGGCGAGGATCGGCATATTCCATCTGGTGAATTTCCGTCACCTCGGGCGTCGGGCGGTCATCACAGCGCAACATCGAACCGCTAAGTTGGCCGCACAGGGGAACGCGGGTGGGACCAGGTTTCGCACCGGATCGAAGGAAGGCGCTGATCTTGGGAAGGGTCGTGCTCGTCACCGGGGTGGCCCGGCAGCTGGGCGGCCGGTTCGTGCGGCGCATCCAGCGTGACCCCGAGGTGGACCGTGTGATCGCCGTCGACGCCGTGCCGCCCGCGCACGATATGGGCGGGGCCGACTTCATCCAGGCCGACATCCGGCAGCCCACCATCGCCCGGGTGCTCGCCGAGACGGCCGCCGACACGGTCGTCCACATGGACATCACGGGCACCGCGCTGGGCGGCGGCAGCCGGGCCACGGTCAAGGAGACCAACGTCATCGGCACCATGCAGCTGCTCGGCGCCTGCCAGAAGTCGCCGGCCGTGCGGCGGCTGGTGGTGAAGTCCAGTACCAACGTCTACGGGTCCGCACCGCGGGATCCGGCCGTCTTCACCGAGACCACCCCACCCAAGTCGCTGCCCAGCGGCGGGTTCGCGAAGGACGCGGTGGAGGTCGAGGGCTATGTCCGCGGCTTCGCGCGGCGGCGGCCCGACGTCGCGGTGTGCGTGCTGCGCTTCGCCAACATCCTGGGGCCCGCCGCGGACACCCCGCTCGCCTCGTACTTCGCGCTGCCCGTCCTGCCGACCGTGCTCGGCTACGACCCGCGGCTGCAGTTCGTGCACGAGGACGACGTCATCGAGGTGCTGCGGATCGCCTCCCACGAGCCGCGCCGGGGCACCCTCAACAGCGGCACCTTCAACATCGCGGGCGACGGCGTGCTGCCGCTGTCGCAGTGCGCCAGGCGCCTGGGCCGTCCCACGGTGCCGCTGCTGCTGCCCGCGGTCACCTGGGCCGGCTCACTCGTGCGTACGCTGGGCATGACGGACTTCTCGCCGGAGCAGATCCGGCTGCTCACGCACGGCCGGGTGGTGGCCACCGACCAGATGCGCGAGACGCTGGGATACCAGCCCACGTACACGACGGCGCAGACGTTCGCCGACTTCGCACGCGGCCAGGGACCCGGGCTGCTGCCGCCGGAGGCCCTCGCGGGGGCCGTCGACCGGGTCGCCGCGCTCGCCGCGAGGGGCAGCGGGCACCACCCGACGCAGAGCGCGAACTGAGGAGCGCAGCAACGATGGCGGACGCCAAGGTCATTCCGTTCGACGACGACCGGTCCCGCGGGAACGCCGCCCAGCGGCCGTCCCGGCGCCGTGGCGCGGGGAACAGGCGCGGCGCGGCCGGTGAGCCCGGGCCGGTCCGCGAGGTCCAGCCGCTGCCCACCAGGACCGCTCCTCAGGAAGCGGGGCCCGCGGGCGGCGAGGAACAGCCGGCGGCCGGGCGGCACGACGAGGGCGGCCTCGAGCGCCGTATCGCCGGCGGCCTGTCCTTCCTGCGGCGCCGGCTCACCGGGGAGTACGAGGTCGACGACTTCGGCTACGACGAGGAGCTGACCGACCAGGTCCTGATGTCGCTGCTGCGGCCGGTGTACGAGAAGTACTTCCGGGTCGAGGTGAAGGGCATCGAGAACATCCCGGACAAGGGCGGGGCGCTGATCGTCGCCAACCACTCCGGGACGCTGCCGCTCGACGGGCTGATGATGCAGGTCGCCGTCCACGACCACCACCCGGCCGACCGGCACCTGCGGCTGCTCGCGGCCGACCTGGTCTTCGTGCTGCCGGTGGTCAACGAACTCGCCCGCAAGCTGGGGCACACGCTGGCCTGCGCCGAGGACGCCGAACGGCTCCTGGCACAGGGCGAACTGGTCGGGGTGATGCCGGAGGGCTTCAAGGGCATCGGCAAGCCGTTCAGCGAGCGCTACAAGCTCCAGCGGTTCGGCCGGGGCGGTTTCGTCTCCACGGCGCTGCGCCAGGGCGCGCCGATCATCCCGTGCTCGATCGTCGGGGCCGAGGAGATCTACCCGATGATCGGCAACGCGAAAACGCTCGCGCGGCTGCTGGGGTTTCCGTACTTCCCGTTGACGCCGACGTTTCCGTGGCTGGGGCCGCTCGGGGCGGTGCCGTTGCCGACGAAGTGGACGATCCAGTTCGGCGAGCCGATCGCGACGGACGGCTATCCGCCGGAGGCGGCGGAGGACCCGATGCTGATGTTCAACCTGACCGACCAGGTCCGGGAGCAGATCCAGCACACGCTGTACAAGCTGCTGGTGCAGCGGCGGTCGGTGTTCTTCTGACGGTGGTCGCGGCCGTGTCCACACGCGTCAGTCGGCGTCCTCGCTGTCGATGCCCAGGCCGGGCAGCAGGCCCGGGAGCAGCGGCGGGAGGGTGACGTCCGGCGCGCTCGTGGGCAGCTTCGGGATGGCCGGGGTGCTGCCTGAGCCGGTCTTCGGCGGATCGAGCAGACCGCCCGTGTCGCCTCCGATCAGACCGCCGCCGCTGTCATGGCTGGCCGAACCGCTGGGGCTGCCCGAGCCCGTGTGCTTGCCGGCCGACGGGGTGTCGCCGGAGCTGGGCGCGGTCGAGCGGTGGGTGCCGGAGGAGCCGGTGGGCGTCGAGCCGGAGCTCTGCCGGGTGCCGGTCCCGCCGGACTGCGCGGGCGGCTGCGGGAGCAGCGACTGCAGCGGGGCGACCTCGTCGTCTATGGCGTCGAAGACCGACGACACCTGCTGTTTGACGTCCCCCAGCTGCACGGGCAGCCGGTCGCTCAGCGCGCTCCACGCCTCACGGTGCGACCGCGAGAAGGCGGACAGGGCCTGGATGGGGCCCAGGGACTCGGGGTCGCGCTCATAGGCCGCGTGCAGCAGACGGTGGCCTTCGGTCGCGTCGTGCTGCATACCGGACAGGGTGCGGCGGATCTCGCCGATGGACTCGTGGTCGAGGTGGCCGCCGCGGCCGCGCTCCATGAGCCGGCGCGCCTCGTTCAGCCGGGTGGAGGCCTGGTCGAGGTACGACTCGCCGCGCTGGCTGTCCCCGTCGCTCATGTAGTTGAGCTTGAAATCCTCTATGCCGCGCTTGAGCCCGTAGAGCGAGTCGCCGGGCAGCGCGTTTGAACTCGCGGCGGCCACTCCGCCGAAGGCCCCGGCGGCCACGCCGACACTGAGCCCGCCCGCGGCGAGCCCCTTGGTCAGTCTGGAGCGCGGCCGGAGCTTGCCCAGCGGGCTCGCCCGGTGCGCGCCCCGGCTGCGGGAACGCTGCTCGGGCACCGATGCGTCCGCCGCGGTCCCCTCCTGGAGCATGGCCTCCATCGCGGCCACCAGCTGGGCGCGCTGGACGGCCTTGACCTCGGGGTCGAGCTGCGGCCTGGGCAGCGCGCTGAGGCTCGTCGCCAGGGCGAGCAGCTCGCCCGGCTCGGAGGGTTCCTCGGCGGTCGGCGGCGAAGCCGCCGGTGCTGCGGACTGCTCGGCCGCCGTGTCCCGGTCGGACTGCTCCTCCAGGGCCTGGGCGAAGGCGTTCGCCCGCCGGTGCGCCGATACGTTCGCGATCACTGGCGGCACCTCCTCTCGTCATGACGGTCGACTCCCCAGGGGGTCCTGAGGGTTGCACGCCCACGACCAGTTCCACACGATCGAGCGATCAGGGTCGGCCAGGACGTGACCACAGGGAGCCTGTATCCCGCACAACGAGCGGCGCGGCACTTGGGTTACGGACGGCCGATGATCGGATCGAGAATGCAACGGTCTCCCACGCAGGGTGAGTTGACCGTCGCCCAGGGTGTGGGGGTCAGCGGGCGTCATCCGGCAGCAGCCGGGCGAGCGTGCGCACGGCCCGGTACTGCAGGGTCTTGATGGCGCCCTCGTTCTTGCCCATCACCCGGGCGGTCTCGGCGACCGAGAGGCCCTGGAGGAAGCGGAGGGTCACGCACTCCTGCTGCTGGGGGTTGAGCCGGCGGACGGCGTCCAGCAGCGCGGCGTTCGAGAGGGACTCCAGGACCGAGTCCTCCGGGGAGCGCTCGACCTCGTTGGCGTCGAGCATCTCGCCGGTGGTGACCTCCAGCCGGAACCGGCTCGACTTGAAGTGGTCGGCGACGAGGTTGCGGGCGATCGTCACCAGCCAGGCGCCGAAGTCACGGCCCTGCCAGGTGAAGGTGCCGATCCTGCGGAGTGCCCGCAGAAAGGTCTCGCTCGTCAGGTCCTCGGCGGTCGCCTTGCCGCCCACCCGGTAGTAGATGTAGCGGTACACGGTGTCGCTGTACTGGTCGTACAGCCGGCCGAAGGCCTCGGCCTCCCCCGCCTGGGCGCGCTCCACGAGGTCCATCATCCGGGCGCTGTCACTGTCCGCGGCCGGTCGGCGGGCGGGGGCCGCGCCGGTGGAGCGCCCTCGTCTGCCGACCGCGGCGCTGCTCTCGGCCAGTGCGTAGCACGGGCCGAGCGGCGCGGCGGCGGCGAAGGCGGGGACGGCGTACGCGGTGGGGACGAAGCCGCGCAGCGTCTCCTTGACCGTTGCGACTGCTGTGCGCAGCGTAGCCAGGCCCGAGGCGTCAACCCCGACGTGTGGGTACACGGGACTCCCAGAGGCAGAGCTTCCATCACGTGCAGTGCGGAACCGTTCACCCGTCGTAGCGACGGAGAGGTACCGGTTTGCGTCTGAGGAGAATAACGCTTCGTGCAGGCACTGCTACACCGAGTTGCTCAAATCACCGATTGCGTCGCTTCTGTTACCGATTGACACCCCATCAAGTTCCACAGAGTGATCGGTTGTTGATCGGAAAAGGGTGGTTTTCGGCGAACTGGGGGGCGTGTTGGGGAAACGACGGCATAATCCGGCCGCAGGCGAAGGGTTTCGGCAGCGCCGGGACGATGGCGGCGGGTCAACGCCCGTGGATCAGCGACCGCGGGTCAACGCCCGCGGGTCAGCGGCGGCGACGGCTGAGCGCGATCGCCGCGGCCGTGCCGCCGGCGACGGCGCCCACGCCGGCCGCCGCGGGGATGCCGACCTTCGCCGCCTTGCGGCCCGTCCGGTAGTCACGCAGCCGCCAGTCCTTCGCGCGGGCGTGCTTGCGCAGCTTGGCGTCCGGGTTGATCGCGTACGGGTGACCGACCAGGGAGAGCATCGGGATGTCGTTGTGGCTGTCGCTGTAGGCCGCGCAGCGGGAGAGGTCGAGGCCCTCCGCCGAGGCCAGGGCGCGCACCGCCTCCGCCTTCGCGGGGCCGTGCAGGGGCTCGCCGACCAGCTTGCCCGTGTAGACGCCGCCGACCGACTCGGCCACCGTGCCGAGCGCGCCGGTCAGGCCGAGGCGGCGGGCGATCACCTGGGCGATCTCCACGGGGGCCGCCGTGACCAGCCACACCTTCTGGCCTGCGTCGAGGTGGGCCTGGGCCAGGGCGCGGGTGCCCGGCCAGATGCGCTCGGCCATGTACTCGTCGTAGATCTCCTCGCCGATCGAGCTCAGCTCGGCGACGCGGTGGCCCTTGACGATCGAGAGGGCGGAGTCCCGGGCCTCCTGCATGTGCTCCGGGTCCTCCACGCCGGCCAGCCGGAACCACGCCTGCTGCCAGGCGAAGCGGGCGAGATCGCGGGTCTCGAAGAACTTCCGCTTGTACAGGCCCCGTCCGAAGTGGAACAGGGCGGCGCCCTGCATCACCGTGTTGTCGAGGTCGAAGAAGGCGGCGGCCTTGTCGTCGCCGAGCACCGGGAACTCCGGTTCCCGGTCGACGATCTCCTGGGCCGGCGAGGAGACCTGCGCCTCCTGCGCCTCCTGCGAGGACTTGCGGGCGGCCTCCGCCGAAGCCTCGCCTGCCAACACGCTCCGCGCCGTGGCGGAGCGCCTACGGGGAGTGAGCCATCCGAGAGCGGCCATGGCGTGAGCATAGCCAGTCTGTTCGGTGGTTCCGGAGCCGAGAGGTTTGGAGGGTGTGAACTCTCCGCGGCCGTGTCGTCGACGAGGCGCGAGAATGGCCGACATGAGTCCCCTCTTCCGGCGTAAGGCCGCTCCCCATGAGCGATTGGTCACTCTCGTCCGCAAGCCCGGCTGCCATCTGTGCGACGACGCGCAGGCCGTGGTCGAGAAGGTCTGCGGCGAGCTCGGCGTCCCGTGGGAGCACAAGGACATCACCGAGGACCCGCGACTGCACGACCAGTACTGGGAGCAGATCCCCGTGGTCCTGGTGGACGGCCGGCAGCACACGTTCTGGCGGGTGGACGAGGCCCGCCTCCGCAAGGAACTGACCGACTAGTACAACGATCGGCCGAACGTCCCTTAGGATCGAAGGCAGTTTGGGTCTCGGGGGCGGGATACGCAAGGAGTGTGGCGTTTTGCCCCCACGTAGGGCGCCAGGTGGGACGTGCGTGACCCCGGTCACGTTGGCCGGGCAAATCGGACACCATCTTTGTGCACGCGTTCACAAAGGCATAGCCTGCTGTCGACGGGGCGGTCTGGGGACGTATGACCGCCTGCAGCCCCGCTCTACCCGCAGGAGCACCGTGGCAACTGGCCGAACACACCGACCGGCGACCCGTAGCCGAGGGATTCCCGAGGCCACCGTCGCCCGCCTTCCGCTGTACCTCCGAGCCCTGACCGCACTGTCGGAGCGCTCGGTGCCCACGGTCTCCTCCGAGGAGCTGGCCGCGGCGGCGGGGGTCAACTCCGCCAAGCTGCGCAAGGACTTCTCTTACCTGGGTTCTTACGGAACGCGCGGTGTCGGCTACGACGTGGAGTATCTCGTCTACCAGATCTCCCGTGAACTCGGCCTGACCCAGGACTGGCCGGTTGTCATCGTCGGTATCGGAAACCTCGGCGCCGCCCTGGCCAACTACGGCGGGTTCGCCTCCCGTGGCTTCCGGGTGGCCGCGCTGATAGACGCCGACCCGGCGATGGCCGGAAAGCCGGTCGCGGGCATCCCCGTGCAGCACACCGACGAGCTCGAGAAGATCATCAAGGACAACGGGGTCTCCATCGGCGTCATCGCCACCCCGGCCGGCGCCGCCCAGCAGGTCTGCGACCGGCTCGTGGCCGCGGGCGTGACCTCCATCCTGAACTTCGCGCCGACCGTGCTGTCCGTCCCGGACGGCGTCGACGTGCGCAAGGTCGACCTCTCCATCGAGCTGCAGATCCTCGCCTTCCACGAGCAGCGCAAGGCCGGCGAGGAGACCGCCGCCGGCGACGGCGCGCTGCCGGCCGCCCACCCCCGTGACGACTCCGCCGACCAGGGACCCGACGGGGACGTCCCCGCCGTGATGCCGGCATGAGCCTCCTCGTCGTGGGACTGAGCCACCGCAGCGCCCCGGTCAGCGTGCTGGAGCGGGCCGCGCTGAGCGCGGACGCCCAGATCAAGCTGCTCCAGGACACGGTCGCCGCCGAGCCGGCCACCGAGGCCGCGGTGCTCGCCACCTGCAACCGCATCGAGCTGTACGCCGACGTGGACAAGTTCCACGCCGGTGTCGCCGAGCTGTCCACGCTGCTCGCCCAGCACAGCGGCGTCGGTCTCGAGGAGCTGACCCCCTACCTCTACGTGCACTACGAGGACCGGGCCGTCCACCACCTGTTCTCGGTGGCGTGCGGGCTGGACTCGATGGTGGTCGGCGAGGGGCAGATCCTCGGGCAGATCAAGGACTCCCTGGCCCGCGCCCAGGAGCTGCACACCGCGGGCAAGCTGCTGAACGACCTGTTCCAGCAGGCCCTGCGGGTCGGCAAGCGCGCCCACTCCGAGACCGGCATCGACCGGGCCGGCCAGTCCCTGGTCACCTTCGGCCTCGAGCAGCTGGCCGCGGGCGGGGACGTCCAGGGCTGGGCCACGGGCCGCGGGGCGCTGGTCATCGGGGCCGGCTCGATGTCCTCGCTGGCCGCCGCCACGCTCGCGCGTGCCGGGGTCGCCGAGGTGGTCGTGGCCAACCGCACCTTCGAGCGGGCCGAGCGGCTCGCGCGGATCCTGACCGAGGGCGACGACACGGACGTGGCCGCCCGCGCGGTACCGATGGACGCGGTGCCGGGCGAGCTGACACGTGCCGACGTCGTGGTCTCCTGCACGGGGGCCACGGGCCTGGTGCTCACGGCGGAGACGGTCGCCCAGGCGGTCGAGGACCGTACCGGGCGGCCGGCCGCGCACGAGGACGGCGACACCGGTTCCGGCACTGCCGGCCCCGCGGCGGCCGCGCTGCCGCCCGCCGGCGTCGGCACCGAGGAGAACTGCCCGCTCGACCTGGCCGCCGTGCAGGGCTCGACCGGCTTCTCCGTGCTCGGCGAGGCCGCCGTGGCCGGGATGGACGCGGCCACCCTGGAGCAGCACGCCGCCTGGGTGGACAACGGCACCCTGGACCGGCGCGCCCGGCGCAGCCCCGAGGCCGACGCCGAGCTGATCACCGCGCTCGCCGCGACCGTCGCCACGGTCGGCCGGATCCCCGAGCGCCGCCGGCCCGAGCCGGTCGCCGAGATCCCGCGTCCGGCGCCCGCCCTGTTCCTCCTCGACCTCGCCATGCCCCGCGACATCGACGCGGCCGTGCACCGGCTGGCCGGGGTACGCCTGGTGGACATCGAGTCGCTGGCGGAGGCGTCCGCGGACGCGCCGATGGCGGCCGACGTGGACCAGGTCAGGCGTATCGTCTCCGACGAGGTCGCGGCCTTCGGGGCGGCACAGCGGGCGGCGCACATCACGCCGACCGTGGTCGCGCTGCGGACCATGGCCGCCGACGTCGTCGCCGGTGAGATCGCGCGGCTCGACGGCCGCCTGCCCGACCTGGACGAACGCCAGCGCGGCGAGATCCGGCAGGCCGTGCACCGGGTCGTCGACAAGCTGCTGCACGCGCCGACCGTACGGGTCAAGCAGCTCGCGGCCGAGCCCGGCGGCACCGGGTACGCGGACGCGTTGCGCACCCTGTTCGACCTCGACCCCGAGACGGTGGCCGCCGTCTCCCGGGCCGAGGACAGCACAGACGACAAGGATCGACCGGCATGACTGAGAAGGCACTGAGACTGGGGACCAGGCGAAGCAAACTCGCCATGGCCCAGTCCGGGCAGGTGGCGGAAGCCGTGAGCCGGGTGACCGGCCGGCCCGTCGAGCTGGTCGAGATCACCACGTACGGCGACGTCTCCCGCGAGGCGCTCGCGCAGATCGGCGGCACCGGTGTGTTCGTCACGGCGCTGCGTGATGCGCTGCTGCGGGGCGAGGTGGACTTCGCGGTTCATTCGCTCAAGGACCTGCCGACCACGCAGCCCGAGGACCTCGCCCTGGCCGCCGTTCCGGTGCGCGAGGACCCGCGGGACGTGATCGTCGCCCGGGACGCGCTGAAGTTCACGGACCTGCCGCGCGGCGCCCGGATAGGCACCGGCGCGCCGCGGCGCATGGCGCAGCTGAACGCGTACGCCCGCGCCCACGGGCTGGACATCACGACGGTGCCGATCCGCGGCAACGTCGACACCCGTATCCGGTACGTCCGTGACGGTGAGCTGGACGCGGTCGTCCTGGCCGCCGCCGGACTGAACCGGATAGGCCGGATCGAGGAGGTCACCGACTTCCTGTCGGTCGACACGGTTCTGCCCGCCCCCGGCCAGGGGGCCCTGGCGATCGAGTGCACCGCGGACAACGCGGACCTCGTCGCGGCGCTCGGAGAGCTCGACGACCCGTTCACGCGGGCCGCCGTGACCGCCGAGCGGTCACTGCTCGCCGCCCTGGAAGCCGGCTGCAGCGCCCCCGTGGGCGCGCTGGCCGACCTCCTGGCCGACGGGCAGTCTGTCAAGGAAATGCGCCTGCGCGGCATCGTCGGCACGACCGACGGTTCTCGCACGGTGCAGCTGTCCACCACCGGTCCCGTGCCCCAGACGCACGAGCAGGCGCTGGCACTCGGTCGCGACCTCGCCACCGAGATGCTCGCCCAGGGCGCGGCCGGTCTGATGGGGGAGCGAGCACATTGAGCCCCACCGCCTTTCCCGCCGGTCCGGAACACGGGCACGTCACCTTCCTCGGTGCCGGACCCGGGGATCCGGGACTGCTGACTCTGCGCGCCGTGGAGGCGCTGTCGAGCGCTGACGTCCTGGTCGCCGAGCACGATGTGCTCGACGTGATCCAGACGCACGCCCGGCAGGGCGTCTCCGTGGTACGGACGGATGCCGACGCCTCCTCGGTCTCGCCGCCGGGCACGAGCGCGCCGCAGCTCACGGTCGTTGACGGCACGTCAACAGCCGCTGCGGTCCCGTCTCCTGCCCGGGATGCCGTTCATCTTGTCATGGAGGCCGCGCGGGGCGGCAGGCGGGTCGTCCGTGCGGTGCCCGGGGACCCGGGACTTGATACGTACGCGGCCGAGGAAATGCTCGCCTGCGCCGCCGCCGGTGTGCCCTTCGAGGTGGTGCCGGGCGTGGCGGCGGCGGTCGGTGTGCCGGCGTACGCCGGTGTGCCGCTGCGGGACGCGCACGGCGCGGACGTCCGGTTCGTGGACGCCCGAACCGCCTCCGACCGTTGCTGGACGGAGGTGGGCGCCTCGGACGGCACGGTGGTCGTGTCCACGACGCTGGACTCGGTCGCGGCCGCGGCCGGGGAGCTGGTGGCGGCGGGCCGCAAGCCGGACACCCCGCTGAGTGTCACGGTCGCCGGTACGACGACCCGGCAGCGCACCTGGACGGCGACGCTCGGCACGATCGCGCAGACGCTGAAGCAGGCGAAGGTGCTGCCGTCGCCGGACGGCGGCCGGCCGGTGATAGCCGTGGTCGGTGAGCGTTCCGCCGCCGCGCAGCGCGACCAGCTGTCGTGGTTCGAGTCCAAGCCGCTGTTCGGCTGGAAGGTGCTCGTGCCGCGGACGAAGGAGCAGGCGGCGTCGCTCTCCGACCAACTGCGGTCCTACGGTGCCGTGCCGCACGAGGTCCCGACGATCGCGGTGGAACCGCCGCGCACGCCCCAGCAGATGGAGCGTGCCGTCAAGGGCCTGGTGACCGGCCGCTACGAGTGGATCGCGTTCACCTCGGTCAACGCGGTGAAGGCGGTCCGGGAGAAGTTCGAGGAGTACGGCCTTGACGCTCGGGCTTTTGCGGGTATCAAGGTTGCTGCGGTGGGCGAGCAGACCGCGAAGGCGCTCGTCGCGTTCGGTGTGAAGCCGGACCTGGTGCCGAGCGGTGAGCAGTCGGCCGCGGGCCTGCTGGAGGACTGGCCGCCGTACGACCCGGTGTTCGACCCGATCGACCGTGTCTTCCTGCCGCGTGCCGACATCGCCACGGAGACGCTGGTCGCCGGTCTGATCGAGCTGGGCTGGGAGGTCGACGACGTCACGGCCTACCGGACCGTGCGCGCCTCGCCGCCGCCGGCGGACACCCGTGAGGCCATCAAGGGCGGCGGTTTCGACGCGGTGCTGTTCACGTCGTCCTCGACCGTCCGGAACCTGGTGGGTATCGCGGGCAAGCCGCACAACGTGACGGTGATCGCCTGTATCGGCCCGGCGACGGCCAAGACGGCCGAGGAGCACGGTCTGCGGGTCGACGTGATGGCTCCGGAGCCGTCGGTGCACAAGCTGGCCGAGGCGCTGGCGGACTTCGGTCTCAAGCGCCGTGCCGCCGCGCTGGAGGCGGGTGACCCCGTCACCCGGCCGAGCGAGCGACGGCCGGGAGCGCGCAGGCGTCGCTCGACGACGTGAGCGCCACGGCCGTGAGGCCATGACGTGGTGAGGTGGCGGGACGTGCCCTGACGGCGCGTCCCGTCCTTCGTCGTACGCACCCGGCGCCTCCCGGGGCGAGTTGTGTGCATGCCATGATCGGGCGCATGAGCGAGTACGCCGTGTACGCGGAGATCGTCTACTGGCGGCGGAGCCTGTGGAACGGGGCGCGCTGCGTGCCCGTGGTGCTGAGCCTGTTCCCGGGGGAGCTGCGGGCCGAGGACCGGGACGGGAAGGTCGTCATCCAGGGCGATCCCCAAGAGGTCGAGGGCCGCCTCACCCGGCTCGGGACCCTGCTGATCACCGTCCGCGGGGAGCGGTTCGCCCTGGTCGGGCGGGGCGGTGGTCTCTCTCCGGTGCCGAGCCCCGGACAGCGGGCGGCCGTGAGCGCCTTCGGGGCGTCGTCGCCGGCGGCCGGGGGCGCGGTCGACCAGGTCCTCAACGCCGGTGCGGGGGCTCGGATGCGGGCGTGGCACACGCGGCTCGGCGGGGCCGGCGCCCGGCTCTGGTGAGCCGTCCCGCGGCGGTCGTGCGCCGACGCCGCGTCGGCAAAGGCGTGTCCCCGGCGGGCGTAGCGTAGAAGGCATGACGAAGTACGGATCCTTTCCCGGTACGCGTCCCCGGCGGCTGCGGACCTCGCCCGTCATGCGGCGGATGGTCGCCGAGACGCGACTGTCCCCCGCCGACTTCATCCTCCCGGCGTTCGTCCGCGAGGGCGTCGCCGAGCCCGTGCCGATCGCGGCCATGCCCGGTGTCGTCCAGCACACCCGGGACAGCCTGAAGAAGGCGGCGCTGGAGGCGGCCGAGGCGGGGGTCTCCGGGATCATGCTGTTCGGCGTGCCGGAGGAGAGCAAGAAGGACGCCCTGGGCACGGTCGGCACCGACCCGGACGGGATCCTCCAGGTGGCACTGCGCGACGTGCGGGCCGAGGTCGGCGACGACCTGCTCGTCATGTCGGACCTGTGCCTGGACGAGTTCACCGACCACGGCCACTGCGGGGTGCTGGACGCCGAGGGGCGGGTCGACAACGACGCGACCCTGGAGCGGTACGCCGAGATGGCCCAGGTGCAGGCGGACGCCGGCGCCCATGTGGTGGGCCCGAGCGGGATGATGGACGGCCAGATCGGCGTGATCCGTGACGCGCTCGACCAGATCGGCCGCGAGGACGTCGCCATCCTGGCCTACACCGCCAAGTACTCCTCCGCGTTCTACGGGCCCTTCCGCGAGGCGGTCGGCTCCTCGCTCCAGGGCGACCGGAAGACCTACCAGCAGGACCCGGCCAACTGGCGTGAGTCCCTGCGGGAGCTGGAGCTCGACCTCGCCGAGGGCGCGGACATGGTGATGGTCAAGCCGGCCGGACCGTACCTGGACATCGTCGCCCGGGTCGCGGACGCCGTGGACGTGCCCGTGGTCGCCTACCAGATCTCCGGCGAGTACTCGATGATCGAGGCCGCCGCCGAGAAGGGCTGGATCGACCGCGACCGCGCCGTCTTCGAGACCCTGACCGGCATCAAGCGCGCGGGCGCACGCACGATCCTCACCTACTGGGCGACCGAGGCGGCGCAGAAGCTGCGCTGACAGCAGGGCAGTTCGCCCCGGCGGTTCAGCCGCCGGGGCCCTGCGGGTAGGTCTGGACGATGTACGTCCAGCGGGCCGCGCCCACCAGCAGGAAGGCCAGCGCGGGCGCCAGCCACCAGCGGCTGAGCGTCCGCCGCCGTACGGGCGGCAGCGCGAGCAGGAACGTGACGGCGCTCAACACGATCAGCAACGCGCAGGCCGTCTCGATCCCCGTGAGCGTCGACTCGTCCCAGGCTCCCTGGGGCTGGGTGACCAGTGCCGCGTACGCGAGGCAGCCACTGGGCAGGTGGGCGACGGTGAGGACGGTTCCCCGGAGCCGGTTCGTGATCACTTCGACTGTCGTGGCAGGCCGGGCGGTTCCCGTTCGTGGAGCGCGGTCGGCGTCCGGATCGCGAAATGGACGGTGTAGAGGGCACCTAATTCCCTAGGCTGCGGACGCAGTGGAGCTTCCGCAGCCGAAGGAGAGCCGGACCATGACCGTCACCGAACCCGCTCCGTCGCGTGCCCCCGTGCCGCCGCTCGCCGCCCGTGCCCGCGGGGTGGGCGGTTCGCCGGTGCGGGACATCCTGGCGGTCACCGCGCGCCCCGAGGTGATCAACTTCGCGGGCGGGCTGCCCGCGCCGGAGCTGTTCGACCGGGACGGTATAGCGGCCGCGTTCCGCCAGGTGCTGGAGCTGACCCCCGCGCAGGCGCTCCAGTACTCCACCACGGAGGGCGAACCGGCGCTCCGCTCCGCCCTGGCGGCCCGTGTCACCGCCCAGGGCCTGCCCACCGGCCCCGACGACCTCCTCGTCACCACCGGCTCCCAGCAGGCCCTGTCCCTGCTCGCCACGGCGCTGATCGAACCCGGCGACACCGTCCTGGTCGAAAGCCCCTGCTACCTGGCGGCACTTCAGGTCTTCGCGCTCGCCGGCGCCCGGGTGGTGTCCGTGCCGGGCGACGAGGACGGAGTCGACCCGGCGGCCCTGGAGGAGGCGGTGCTGCGCGAGCGTCCGAAGCTGCTCTACCTCGTCCCCACCTTCCAGAACCCCACCGGCCGTACGATGCCCGCACCACGCCGGCGGGCCGTCGCCGCCGTGGCCGCCCGGCAGGGCGTGTGGGTCGTCGAGGACGACCCCTACGGCGAACTCCGCTACGACGGCGAGCGCGTCCCCTGGATCGCCGCCCACCCCGGCGCCGAGGACCGGGTGGTGCTCCTCGGCTCCCTCTCCAAGGTGATGGCCCCCGGCCTGCGGCTCGGCTGGCTGCGCGCCCCCGCGGAGCTGCGGCGGGCGTGCGCCGTGGCCAAGCAGGCCGCCGACCTGCACACGCCCACCGTCAACCAACTCGCCGCCGCCCGGTACCTGGACGTCCTGGACGCCCACGTGGCCCGCGTCCGGGCCGTCTACGGCGAACGCCGTGACGCCATGCTCGCCGGACTCGCCGACGCGCTCCCCGAGGGCTCCGTGTGGACCCGCCCCGAGGGCGGCATGTTCCTGTGGGCGCGGCTCCCGGACCCGTACGACACCACGGCCCTGCTGCCCCAGGTGGTGCGGCAGGACGTCGCCTACGTCCCGGGCGCCCCTTTCTACGCCGCCGACCCCGACCGCTCCACCCTCCGGCTGTGCTTCGTCACGCAGACACCGCAGGAGATCGGGGAGGGCCTGCGCAGGCTGGGCCGGGGGCTCGGCACGCGCTGACCGCGGGCGCTCAGTCCCACCAGAAGGACCAGGTCGGCTCCCCGACCAGCTCCTTCGCGTAGCCACGCAGGGTGTCCGGGCCGCCCTGCAGGATGTTGTCCGGGCAGAACGCGAAGTGCTCCGCCGCCACCGCCTCGGCCTCGGCCGCGGTGGCCGGCGGGGCCGCCACCGACACGACCAGGAGGTCGAAGCCGAGCCCCACCACCCGTATGCCGAAGCGGTCCTCCCAGGAGCGCAGGACCGCGCAGAGCCGGGCCACGTCGTTCTCGTAGTTCAGCGGGCCGGTCCAGCCGATCGCCGCCGGGATGTCGGCCGACCGGCGGGCCGATACCAGCGCCAGCCGCGGCTCCTTGAACCACCGGGCGCCGTCCGTCAGCGAGTCCGCGACCGACGCCGCCCTGCTGTCCGGGTCCGCGGTCGGCCGGCCGGCGGGCGCGAGGCCGGGCCACTCGGGCCCGAACGGCTCGACCTCCTGGGCCAGTTCGTCCTCCGCGTCTCCCTCCCAGTACTCCGCGAGCAGCTCCTCGGCGTCGTGATCGCCCGGGTACGACATCCGCTCGGGCATCAACTGCCAGTTCTCCAGGCCGCCCTGGGTCCCGCCCACGTCCAGGAGCACCGGCAGCAGCCCGGCCCGCGCGGCCGGCGCGCCCAGCGCCTTCCACGTGCCGGGCGCCGCCGCCTTCCCGGACTGCCACAGCAGGGGCTCGTGCCAGTCCCCGTCGTGCGTGGTGTCGATCAGCCTGCCGGGCGGAAGCTGGAGCCCGAGGCCACGGCCGCTGGGATCGGTGGCCAGCCTGGGCAGCGGGTTGGGAAGAGTCGCCATGACAGTGACTCTAGGCGCCCCCACTGACAACGCCGCTAGCGCGCGGCGAACTCCGCGAATCTCGCCCAAGTCGCGGGCGCGAGAAGGAGAGTTGGGCTGTCCTCAGGGTGCTGCTTCGAGTCCCGGACATGGATGACACCGGGGGTGACGGCCACTTCGAGGCACTGGCCGCCTTCGCTGCTGCTGTAGGTCGACTTGAACCACTGAAGCGCGTCGGTGTTCATTGCTCTCCTAGCAGCCGGTCCAGCAGGCGTCTTGAGTCCTCGATGGTGAGGGCCTGCGTCCGCAGCATCGCATACTTGCGGGCCAAGATAGACACCTCGTCAGGGTCAGAGACCCATTGGCTGCCGCGTTGGGATTCGGTGTAGGCCAAGTGCTGATGGTCGGGCGTCTCCAGGAGTGTGAAAGGGCCGGCGTCACCGGCGTGGTACGAGCGCTCCAGAGGCAGAACCTGCAAGGAAAGGCAGGGCAGTTCGGAGCATGCGCGAAGGAAGCGCAACTGCTCCTGGTAGATCCCGGGGCCACCTGTGGGCCAGCGCAGGGCCGGTTCCCAGACGACGAAACTCAGGGTCGGCGGCTCCTTGCGATGCAGGATCTCCCGACGCCGCATCCGTGCTTCCGCCTTCGTTTCGAGTTCGTCGGAGTCATACGCGGGGATCCGACCACCAAGAAGCGCGCGAGCGTACTCCTTGGTCTGCAACAGGCCCGGCACCACGAGGGCGTCGTACCACGACAGCGCGATCGCCTCCCGTTCCTGGTCCATGTACTCCTCGGCCCACAGCGGGAATTGGTCCACCTCCGGCAGGTTCGCCACCCCGGCGGCCAGCGTCCCCTTCGTGCCCAGGTACTCGTCGAGGATCTCCGCGATGTCCGGCTTGAGGGATCGTCGGCCCTGTTCGATGGAGGCGATCGTCTCCTCGTTGAGGTTCAGCGCGGCGCTCAGTCCCGACTGGCTCAGGCCCGCCGCCCTGCGTGCCGTGGCCAGCTGACGGCCGAGCATCCGCATCGCCGAGTGGTTCCTCCGAGAAGTCGTCATGCCGCAGAACTCCCCACACGTGCCCGTACACGACCCCGCCCGATCCCGTACAAACGCTTTGTACGGGATTGCGCACTGATCAAGGCTAATCACTCTGCGCGACCTTCGTCCCGTGAATGCGCAAACCGAACTCCCCTGCCAGCGTGACCAGTTCTACGGCCGCGCCCGCCGCTCCGTCCCCGCTGCCAGGCGGTTCACGGAGTGGTCGCTGAGCTACTGGGGACTCACCGCCTGGGAGCGGTCCGCCGACGTGTCGCTGTGCGTGAGCGAGTTGGCCACGAACGCGCTGCTGCACGGGGCACCGCCCGGGCGCGGCTTCCTGGTGCGGCTGCGGTACGACGGGGACCTCGTACGGGCCGAGGTGCACGACAGCGGCCCCGGTCTCCCCCGGGTGGTGGGGGAGGCCGGGGCCGCCGATGAGGAG
>NZ_JAJSZC010000155.1:0-18763 GCF_036815105.1 Streptomyces sp. IBSBF 3136 | reverse complement strand
CCCCCCCGCCCCCCGCCCGCCGCCTGCGCCTGGGACTGCCCCGGCGGGTGTTCTCACAGGTGCTGCTGATGCAGGTGGCGATCGCCGCGGGGGTCGCGGTCCTCGCGACCGGGCTCTTCCTTGCCCCGCTGAGCGAACAGCTCGACCAGGAGGCGATGCGCCGGGCCCTGGCCATCGCCCGGACCACCGCGCAGGACCCGCAGATCGCCGAGGGCGTCCTGACCACCCCGCCGACGCGCGACGGCCCCGTGCAGCGGGAGGCGGAGCGGATCCGGCACGCCACGGACGCCGAGTACATCGTGGTGCTGGACCGACGGAAGATCCGCTGGTCGCACCCCACCCCGGGCCGGATCGGCGGCCCCGTCTCCACCGACCCCGGCGAGGCCCTGGCCGGCCGGGAGGTCATGGAGATCGACCAGGGCACCCTGGGCCGCTCCGCGCGCGGCAAGGTGCCCCTGTACGACGCCCACCACCGGATCGTCGGCGCGGTCTCGGTCGGCATCGCCTACGACAGCGTCCGGGCCCGGCTGCTGCACGCGATCCCGGGGCTGTTCGCCTACGCCGGAGGTGCCCTCGCGGTGGGTGCGCTGGCCGCGTGGCTGATCTCCCGCCGGGTCCAGCGGCAGACCCGGGACCTGGCCTTCTCCGACATCTCGGCACTGCTCTCCGAGCGCGAGGCGATGCTGCACGGCATCCGGGAGGGCGTCGTCGCGCTCGACCGCGGCGGCCGGGTCCGTCTGCTCAACGACGAGGCGCGGAGGTTGCTGGGGATCGGCGACGAGGCCATCGGCAGGTCCCCCGACGAGGCACTGGGCGCGGGCCGCACGACGGACGTCCTGGCCGGCCGGGTGACGGGTACCGACCTGCTGACCGTGCGCGGCCAGCGCGTCCTGGTCGCCAACCGCATGCCCACGGACGACGGCGGTGCCGTGGCCACCCTGCGCGACCGCACCGAGCTGGAGCGGCTGGGCCGCGAACTCGACTCCACGCGGGGCCTGATCGACGCCCTGCGGGCGCAGGACCACGAGCACGCCAACCGCATGCACACCCTGCTCGGCCTGCTGGAGCTGGAGATGTACGACGACGCCGTGGAGTTCGTCGGCGAGGTCGTCGGGGACCACCGGGCCACCGCCGAACAGGTCACCGAGAAGATCCAGGACCCGCTGCTCGCCGCCCTGCTGGTCGGCAAGGCGACGGTCGCGGCCGAACGGGCGGTCGCCCTGTGGGTGTCGGAGGACACCTGGCTCCCGGATCGGCTGATCGACCCACGGGGGCTGGTCACGGTCGTCGGCAACCTCGTGGACAACGCGCTCGACGCGGTCGCCGGCACTCCGCACGCGCGCGTGGAGGTCGAGTTGCGCACCGAGGGCCGTACGGTCGTGCTGCGCGTGCGCGACACCGGGCCCGGGATACCCGAGGACCGGCGCGAGCTGGTCTTCACGGAGGGGTGGTCCACCAAGAAGCCGCCCGCGCACGGCAAGCGCGGCCTGGGACTCTCCCTGGTGCGCCGGCTCGCCGAGCGGCAGGGCGGCGGCGCCACGGTGGGCGCCGCGGCCGGCGGGGGCGCGGAGTTCACCGTCGTCCTGCCCGAGGCGCTGGCCGAGGCCGTGCACGAGGCCGTGGACGGAGCCATGAACGAAGTCGCGGCCGAGCCGGAGTCGCGCCCCGCCCCCGGCGGTCCCGGGGCGGCTTCCGGGGACGTCCACGCCGCTGCCGAGGAGGAGGCGCGATGATCGAGGTCCTGGTCGTGGACGACGACGTGCGGGTCGCCCGGGTCAACGCCGCCTACGTCGAGAAGGTCCCCGGGTTCCGGGTGTCCGGCCAGGCGCACAACGCGGCCGAGGCGCTGTGCCTGCTGGAGACGCTGCCGCGGCTCGACCTGGTCCTGCTGGACCACCACCTGCCCGACGACACCGGGATCGCGGTCGTGCGGGAGATGCGCCGACGGGGCCATCAGACCGACGTGATCATGGTGACGGCCGCCCGGGACGTGTCGACCGTCCAGGCGGCCATGCGGCACGGCGCCCTGCAGTACCTGGTCAAGCCGTTCGCCTTCAGCGGGCTGCGGGCCAAGCTGGAGGCGTACGCCGAGCTGCGCCGCGCCCTGGACGGCGGCGGCGAGGTCGGACAGGCCGAGGTGGACCGCATGTTCGGTGTCCTGTCCGCGCCGTCGGCTCCGGGACTGCCCAAGGGCCACTCCCCCACCACCGCCGAGCTGGTGCGCCGGTCCCTGACGGGCGCGGAGGGGCCGCTGTCCGCCCAGGAGATCGCCGAGCGCACGGGCCTGAGCAGGCAGACCGCCCAGCGCTATCTCAAGCTCATGGAGCGCACCGGCCGGGCCCGGCTGAGCCTCAAGTACGGCGACGCGGGCCGCCCGGAACACCGTTACGTGTGGGCGACCCGCATCTGAGCGGAACCGTTCCTGCTTGCGGGGCCTCCTTGGCTGCCTTCCGCGGCTGCCTACTTGGCGGCGTCTACGAACTCCGTCGTGTAGGTCTTGCTCAGGTCCACCTTGGCGTTCTTGATGTTCGGGTTGAACGCCTTGAGGACCTTCTCGACGGTCTCCGGACCCTTCGCGGGCATAACGCCGTCCTTGGTGAACATCGGCAGCGTGGCCTTGATCGCCTCGGCGTAGAGCTTCTTGTTGCCCTGGGAGTAGTCCGCGGGCATCTTGGCCGCGATCTCGTCGGCGCTGTGGGTGGACATCCACTTGAGCGTCTTGACGAACGCGTTGGTCAGCTTCTGGACGGTGTCCTTGTGACCGTTGACCCAGTCCGTCTGCATGTACAGGCTCGACGACGGGTACGGGCCGCCCAGCGCCTTCTGCGAACCCTCGGGGGTGCGCATGTCGAGGAGGATCTTGCCGGCCTTCTTGTCCAGGATGGTCGCGACGGTCGGGTCCGTCGTCATACCGGCGTCGATCGAGCCCTGCTGCAGCGCCGAGATGAACGTCGGCCCAGCGCCGACCGCGACCGGGCTGAACTCGCTGACCTGCACGCCGTTCTTGACGGCGAGGTACTTGGTGAGGAAGTCGGTCGAGGAGCCGAGGCCGGTGATGCCGAGCTTCTTGCCCTTGAAGTCCTTCGGCGAGCTGATGTCGCCCGCCTTCTTGGTGGAGACGACCTCCACCTCGCCGGGAGCGTGCGAGAACTGCACGACGGACTCGACCGACTTGCCCTTCGTCTGCAGGTCGAGGGTGTGGTCGTAGAAGCCGACAGCGCCCTGGACCTGGCCGGAGACGAGCGCGGTCTCGGCCTGGACGCCGGCGGGCTCGCTGAGGAGTTCCACGTCGAGGCCCTCGGCGTCGAAGAACCCGAGCCGCTGGGTCAGCATCGCCGGCATGTAGATGACCTTGTCCAGGCCACCGACCATGATCTTGACCTTCGTCCCGTTGCCGCCGCCCTTGCTGCCGGCGTCGGCGGAGGTGCTGCTCGACGCGTCGTTGGCGCAGGCGGTCAGCGAGGTGAGGGCGAGCAGTCCGGAGACGGCGAGCGAGGCGTATCTGGCGGTCTTGCGCATGGCGGTTCACGTCCTTGTGAGATGGCGGTGCGGGGTGGGGACGGGGGTGACGGGATGACCGGTGGCACCCGGCTCGCGAGCGGCGCCGGGCGGGCCGGGCTCAGCTGCCGGAGTTGGCCGGCTTCCACCGGAAGATGCGGTGCTCGGCGAAGGTCAGCAGGCCCTCGGCGACCAGGGCGACGGCCGCGAGGATGACCATCGCGGCGTAGACGCCTGCCGCGTTGAAGGTGCCCTGGGACTGGGCGACGAGCAGGCCGATGCCCTCGGTGGCGCCGATGTACTCGCCGACGATGGCGCCGATGAGGGCGAAGCCGAAGCTGACGTGGAGGCTGGTGAAGATCCACGAGGTCGCCGACGGGATGACCACCTGAAGGGTCACGCGGCGGTCGCTCGCACCGAGGATCCGGGCGTTGGAGACCAGGTTGCGGTCCACCTCGCGGGCGCCTTGGAAGGCGTTGAAGAACACCGGGAAGAACACCAGCACCACGGCCGACGCGACCTTGGAGGCGGGGCCGAGACCGAACCAGATCACGAAGATCGGGGCCAGGACGATCCTGGGGATGGAGTTGAGCACCTTGATGTAGGGGCCGAGGACATCGGCGAGGAAGGCGATCCGGCCCAGCGCGATACCGCAGACCACACCGGCGACGACACCGAAGCCCCAGCCGAGCAGGGCCTCCTGCAACGTGGCCCAGATCTGCTCCCCCAGCGAGCCCTGCGCCGTCCCGTGCATCACCCAGGTGCTGATCTGGTCCCAGATCTTCGAGGGCATCGAGAAGTTGAACGGATCGATGATCTCCGCTCGCGACAGCGCTTCCCACAGGCCGAGAACGGCCACCAGGAGCAGCACCCGGGCGGCGTTGACCACCACCTTGCGCCTGCGGGCGGCCTGGGCCCGCGACTGCGCGCGGTCCGGGGCCTTCACCGTGTCGACGACCGGCGTGCTGATGACCTCAGGCGACATTGGCGGCGCCCCTCTCGCGGGTGATGCGGACCTCTTCGCCGAGGGACTCCCAGATCTCGCGGTAGATCTCGATGAACCGGGGTTCCAGACGCACCGCCTCGACCTTGCGCGGCCGGGGCAGGTCGATGTCGAAGACCTGCTTGACCGTCGCGGGCCCGGCGGTCATCACGACGACCTTGTCGGCCAGCGCGATGGACTCCTCCAGGTCGTGGGTGACGAAGACGACGGAGGCGCCCGTGCCCTCCCACAGCTCCAGCAGCTCGTCCGACATCAGCGCCCGGGTCTGCACGTCGAGCGCCGAGAACGGCTCGTCCATCAGCAGGATCTCGGGGTCGTTGACGAAGGTCGCGGCGAGGGCGACGCGCTTGCGCTGACCGCCGGAGAGCTGGTGCGGGTAGCGGTCCTCGAAGGCCGCGAGACCGACCCGGGCCAGCCACTCACGGGCCTTCTCCTTGGCCTCCGCCTTCGGCACGCCCCGGAAACGCGGGCCGGCCATCACGTTGGACAGGACCGTCCGCCAGGGGAAGGTGGCGTCCTGCTGGAAGACGAACCCGACCTTGCCGCCGACGCCGTCGACCGGCTCACCGGCCACCAGCACCTCGCCCTCGGTGGGCTCCTCCAGGCCGCTGACCAGGGTCAGCGTGGTGGACTTCCCACAGCCGGTCGGTCCGACGACGGCGACGAACTCGCCGCGCCGCACGGTGAGGTCGAGATTCCGGACAGCCGTGTGCAGACCCCCCGACGGGGTCCTGAAGGTCTTGCTCGCGCCCCGTAGCTCGATGGCGGGGCTGGTGTCTGCGCTCATGGCCCGGGACGGTAGGTGTGGCCCCGGCCACAGCAGCAGTCTTGTGAGCACAAGCCGTTCTTTTGCTCGCAACCACCTGTTGTGCTCATTTTGCTCGCGCTACAACTGCGGAGCACGTAACACGGGCTTAACGCTCGCCGGCCTTGAAGGAGAGGCCTGATGATTGACGTCCTGGTCGTGGACGACGACTTCCGCGTCGCAGAGATAAACGCAAAATACGTGGGCAAGGTTCCCGGCTTCCGGGTGACCGCCCGCGCGCACAGCGCCGCCCAGGCGCTGGCCACGGTCGAACGCGGCGCCGTCGACCTCGTTCTGCTCGACCACTACCTGCCGGACGAGACCGGCCTGGACCTCGTCCACCGCATGCGCGAAAGGGGCCACGGCACCGACGTCATCATGATCACAGCGGCCAGCGACGTGACGACCGTGCAGCGGGCGATGCGCCTGGGCGCCCTGCACTACCTGGTCAAACCCTTCACCTTCGCCGCCCTGCGCACCCGCCTGGACTCCTACGCGGCGCTGCGCCGCACCGTGGACCGGGTGGGCGGCCGGGGTCTGACCGGACAGGAACAGGTCGACCGGATCTTCGGCGCCCTGCGCACCTCCCCCGCGCCGTCCGCGCCGGGTCTGCCCAGCGGCCACACGGAGCCCACCTCGGACCTCATCTGCGGAGTGCTGCACCACGCGGAACACCCGCTGTCGGCCCACGAGGTGGCCACCAGGACCGGGCTGAGCCGCTCCACCGCCCAGCGTTACCTCCGGCACCTGGAGCAGGCGGGCCGCCTCCGCCTCTCCCTGAAGTACGGCGACACCGGCCGCCCCGAGCACCGCTACGCGTGGGTGGCGCCCTGACACGGCCGCGGGGGCGCACACGGTCGGACAGCCGGCCGTCCCCCGGTCCGCGGGAGAGGTCGGGAGCGGCCTGACGGCTCAGGTCGGGAGCGGCCGACGGCTCAGACGGCTCCCGCGCCCGTCAGCGACCGCACCTCGGTCTCGGCGTACTTGGCCTCGTCCGCGACCTCGTCCGAGGTGACCGTGCCCAGCCAGCCCGCGACGAAGCCGAGCGGGATGGAGACGAGGCCCGGGTTCTGCAGCGGGAAGTACTGGAAGTCGACGCCAGGGAAGAGCGAACCGGGGCTGCCCGACACCACCGGGGACAGCAGCACGAGAACGAGCGCGGGAACCAGCCCCCCGTACACGGCCCACACCGCACCGCGCGTCGTGAAGGAGCGCCAGAACAGCGAGTACAGCAGCACCGGCAGGTTCGCCGACGCGGCCACGGCGAAGGCGAGGCCCACGAGGAATGCGACGTTGAGGTCCCGGGCCAGCAGCCCCAGCGCGATCGCCACGACGCCGATACCGACCGCCGCGAAGCGCGCCACCGTCACCTCACTGCGGACCTTGCTGTGCGACCGGCGCAGCGACGCGTAGAGGTCGTGCGCCACCGAGGCCGAGGAGGCGAGGGTGATCCCGGCGACGACCGCGAGGATCGTGGCGAAGGCGACGGCGGCGACGACCGCGAACAGCACCGTGCCCCCGGTGGAGCCGGCACCGCCACCCAGGTCGAGGGCGAGGAGGGGCATCGCCGTGTTCCCGTTCGACGGGGCGAGGGCATCCGGTCCCACGACGGCCGCGGCTCCGAAGCCGAGGACGATCGTCATCAGGTAGAAGCCGCCGATGAGTCCGATGGACCAGACCGTCGAACGGCGGGCCGCCCGCGCGGTCGGCACGGTGTAGAAGCGGGACAGGATGTGCGGCAGGCCCGCCGTGCCCAGCACCAGCGCAAGCCCCAGGCTGATGAAGTCGAGGCGGGCGGTCCAGTTCCCGCCGTACTTCAGCCCCGGCGCCAGGAACGCGTTCCCGTGGCCGCTGTGCTGCGCGGCCGTGAGCAGCAGCCGGTCGAAGTCGCCGTGGAAACGCACCAGGACCAGCACGGTCAGCGCCACCGTCCCGCTCAGCAGCAGCACCGCCTTCACGATCTGGATCCAGGTGGTGGCCCGCATGCCGCCCAACGACACATAGATCACCATCAGGGCCCCCACCCCGATGACGGCCCACGCCTGCGCGGCACCGCTGGTGCGCCCCAGCAGCAGCGCCACCAGGCTCCCCGCGCCGACCATTTGCGCCACCAGGTACAGAACGGACACGGTGACGGAGGACGTTCCCGCCGCGATCCGCACCGGCCGCTCGCTCATCCGCGCGGCGATCACGTCGGCCAGGGTGAACCGCCCGCAGTTGCGGACCAGTTCCGCCACCAGGAACAGCACGACCAGCCAGGCCACGAGGAATCCCACCACGTACAGCATGCCGTCGTAGCCGTACAGGGCGATGAGCCCGGTGACCCCGAGGAACGAGGCGGCGGACATGTAGTCGCCCGCGATGGCAAAACCATTTTCCATCGGGGAGAAGAGCCGACCCCCCGCGTAGAACTCCTCGGCCGAGCCGTGCCGCCTGCGGCTCACCCATGTCGTGATCCCCAGCGTGACGGCCACGAACAGGCTGAACAGCAGCAGCGCGAGGGTCTGGTGCGTGCCGGTCACGAGGCGCCTCCGCGTGCTCCGCGCGTCAGTTCCTGGGTGTCCCAGCGCAGCTCCAGCGCGGCCCGGTCCCGGCGCAGCCGCGCATGCCGTGCGTAGGCCCAGGTGAGCAGGAACGTGGTGAGGAACTGGCCGAGCCCCGCCACCATCGCCACGTTGACCGCGCCGACCACCGGGCGGGCCATGAAGCCGGGCGCGGTGGTCGCGGTGACCACGTACCCGAAGTACCAGAGGAGGAACGCGGTGACGCCCGGGACGACGAACCCCCGGTACCTGCCCCGCACTTCCTGGAATGCCTCGCTGCGCTGCACCTCGACGTAGACGTCACGGGCGTGGACGCCCGCTCCGTCCCTTTCCGTGCGCGCGGCCGGTACGGCCGCTTTCGCGGGCGTGCCGGCGCCGTCCGACTCGCCCCAGCCGGAGGCCAGCGCGTCGTACCAGGGGTCCTCGTACCTCACGTCGCGGGAAGCCTCGCCGAGCTCTTCCTGACGCTCGGCCGGACTCCCGGAACCATCACCGGCTCCATGGGCACGACCATTGCTTGACTGCATGCCCAAGGATGGACAGACCGGGAACATCCATGACTCTTCTTCTCCGACTCTTCACCCCAAAAGGTGACTCATTTCGCGGGTGGCCACACCAGTCCCTTCGCATAGGCGTAACGCACCGCCTGCGCCCGGTCCTTGAGGCCCGTCTTGGCGAAGAGGTTGTTGATGTGCGTCTTCACCGTGGCGGTGGAGACGTGCAGCTTGCGGGCGATCTCCTGGTTGCTCAGACCCTCGGCGATCAGCACCAGGACCTCGGTCTCCCGGGCGGTCAGGCCGTCGGGAGTCTCCGTCGCGGCCGGCTCGGGTTCGGGCTGCGACAGCCGTTCCAGCAACCGGCGCTGGATGCTCGGCGACAGTCCCGCGTCGCCCGACAGGACGCTCTCCACGGCCCGCACGATCTCGTCACCGCCGGCGTCCTTGGTGAGGTACCCCCGGGCTCCCGCGCGCAGCGCGGGGAACAGCGACTCGTCGTCCGCGAAGGTGGTGAGCACCACGACCTGGGTGCCGGGGTACCGCGCCCGGATCCGCCGCGTGGCCTCCACCCCGTCGCAGCGGGGCATCCTCAGGTCCATCAGGACCACGTCCGGCGCGAGTTCCCCGACCAGTCGTACGGCCTCCTCGCCGTCGCCGGCGGCACCCACGACCTCGACACCGGGCAGCAGCCCGAGCAGCATCACGATGCCTTCCCTGACCACGGTCTGGTCATCGGCGACCACCACCCGCGCGGGCTTCTTCTCCCCTTCCGTCCGCGTCATACGGGCACCTTCAGCGTCACCACGAACCCCTCCTCGTACGGCCCGGCGTCCAGGGAGCCGCCCAGCAGTTCGGCGCGCTCCCGCATCCCGAGCAGACCGTACCCGCCGCCGGCCGCGGTGAGTTCGCGCGGCCGACCGCCCGAATCCCGCACATCCAGCGTCACTTGGTGCTCGCCGTAGTCGAGCCGCAGGTGCACCCGGGCGCCGTGGGCGTGCTTGCGGACGTTCGTCAGCGCCTCCTGCGCCACTCGGCGCACGGCCTGGGACACCTCGGCCGACAGGGGCTTGCGCTCACCCGTGACGGTGACGTCGGCGCCGTCGGCGGCGCCGACGAGTTCACCCAGGAAGTCCTCCAGCGGAGTCAGGTCGCCCCGCAGCGCTGACAGGGCATGCCGGGTCTCGGCGAGGCCGTCGCGGGCCATGCCCCGGGCCGCGACGACGCGCTCCAGGATCTGCTCCCGGTCGGCGCCGCGCTCGATCAGCAGCCTGGCCGCCTCCAGGTGCACCAGCTGTGCCGAGAGGCTGTGGGCCAGCACGTCGTGGATCTCCCGGGCGATCCGGGTCCGCTCGGCCAGCGCCGCGGACTCCGCCTCGGCGGCTCTCGCGGCCCGCTCCTGGGCGAGCAGTCGCTGGGCGCTGCCCCGGGCCTCGGCGTCCAGCCGCAGCACGTACCCGGCGAGGGCCATGCCCGCCACCGTGGCAGCCGTGGTCAGCCAGACGTCGTTGTTGAACGCGGAGTACGAGGCCAGTGCCACGGACGTCACGGGCAGCGCGGCGCCGAGCGGCAGCCGTTCCAGGGCGGAGATCCCGCAGCCGCACCAGATCATCAGAGCCGGCCCCTGGAATCCCGTGGCCTGGGCCGCGACCGCGATGCCCAGCAGGACGCCCATGAGCACCAGGGAGGACATCAGCCGGTGTTCGTAGGTGGTGCGGAAGAAGGCCCAGGAGACCACGGCGGCCAGCACGACCGCCGCCGAGGCCGCCAGCGCGCCCCAGACGCCGACGTGCTTGTGGGTGAACGCAGCCCACAGGAGCAGGGCGAGCACCACGACTCTGATGGCCCAGGCGAGCAGACGCCGGGGCCGGGGGGTCCCGGCGCGGCCGAGCGCTTCCCGCGACGGCCAGCGTGTCCACGCGCTCTCCGTCACACGCCCTCCTTCCACGCCGCCCGCATGTCGGCACCGTACGCCGGGGCCGGGCGGCCCGCGGAGGCGCTCGCGGTGGCGACCGACCGGGCCCGCCAGGTCAGGATCCCGACGCGGACCAGCAGGGTGCCGGCGAGGCTGAGCATGAGGGCCGAGCTGTGCTGATGCACACCGGAGGCGGCGCCCAGGGCGAAGAGGCCGGCTCGCACGCCTATGCCGACGAGCCACACGCCGACACTGGCCCTGGTGCTCTTCGTCCACAGGACGCCGTCCGGTGCGGTCCAGAGCCGGGTGGTCCAGGCCCAGCCGGCACCCGTGGCGAGGCCGATGAGCACCTCCGCGGCGAGCAGCGCTGCGGATCCTGCGCGATGGTGGGCGTCGAGTATGCCGGGCTCGCGCAGCGCCACCACCGCGAGGATCACGGGCAGCACCCACCAGCGCCGGTCGGTGTCGAGTGCGCGGGCGCGGAACTGGCGGACGATGACCACGGCCGCGACCGCCACGATCACCGACGCGTTGACGAGCCCGGACATCGCAGCCTCCGTGAGCGACAAGGTGGTGTCGGAAGCGAGTGCTGCCGACGCCTTCGAAGGTACGGAAACGCGCAGGCCACGGGATCGGAGCGAGGGTGGATCACGGGTGGAACCCGCACCCCGGCCGTCTCCACCCACGGGTGGAGCCGCACCGGAGCGGGGTCCGGAACGGCGTCGTCCGGCCGGTCCGCTCCGAACGAGGGGACCGGCCGGACGGCCGGACGAAAGATCCGCGCGGCGACTAGGCGTCGATGCGCGAGCGGTCCAGGGTCGCCGCCGAGCTGGAGATGAACTCCTTGCGGGGCGCCACGTCGTTGCCCATGAGCAGGTCGAAGACCTGTTCGGCGGCCTCCAGGTCGGAGAGGTTGATCCGGCGCAGGGTGCGGTGGCGCGGGTCCATCGTGGTCTCTGCCAGCTGGTCGGCGTCCATCTCGCCCAGACCCTTGTAGCGCTGGATGGAGTCCTTGTACCGGATGCCCTTGCTCTGGAACTCCATGAGCTTGTCGCGCAGGTCGCGGTCGGAGTACGTGTAGACGTACTTGTCCTGGCCCTTCCTCGGCTGGACGAGCTCGATGCGGTGCAGCGGCGGCACCGCGGCGAAGACCCGGCCCGCCTCGACCATGGGCCGCATGTAGCGCTGGAACAGCGTGAGCAGCAGGCAGCGGATGTGGGAGCCGTCCACGTCGGCGTCGGTCATCATGATGATCTTGCCGTAGCGGGCCGCGTCGATGTCGAAGGTACGGCCCGAGCCCGCTCCTATGACCTGGATGATCGCGCCGCACTCGGCGTTCTTGAGCATGTCGGTCACCGACGACCGCTGCACGTTGAGGATCTTGCCCCGGATCGGCAGCAGGGCCTGGAACTCGGAGTTACGGGCCAGCTTCGCCGTACCGAGCGCGGAGTCGCCCTCGACGATGAACAGCTCGCTGCGGTCGACGTCGTCACTGCGGCAGTCGGCGAGCTTGGCCGGCAGGGACGACGACTCCAGGGCGGTCTTGCGCCGCTGGGCGTCCTTGTGCTGGCGGGCCGCCACACGGGTGCGGGCGGCGGCGACCACCTTCTCCATCACGACCCGGGCCTGGGCGGCCGCGTCACGCTTGGTGCTGGTCAGGAACGCCTTGAGTTCCTTGGAGATCACGTTGAAGACGATGCGGCGGGCCGCCGAGGTGCCGAGCACCTCCTTGGTCTGCCCCTCGAACTGCGGCTCGGCCAGCCGCACGGTGACGACCGCGGTCAGTCCCTCCAGGGCGTCGTCCTTGACGACGTCGTCCTCGGCCACGCGCAGCAGCTTCTTGGCGCGCAGCATCTCGTTCATCGTCTTGGTGACGGCCTGCTCGAAGCCGGCCACGTGGGTGCCGCCCTTGGGGGTGGCGATGATGTTGACGAACGAGCGCAGGGTGGTGTCGTAGCCGGTGCCCCAGCGCAGCGCCACGTCCACGCCCAGTTCACGGGTGACCTCGGTGGGGGTCATCTGCCCGTGCTCGTCCAGGACCGGGACGGTCTCCTTGAAGGTGCCGTGCCCGGAGAAGCGGAGGACGTCGCACACCGGCTTGTCGCTCGCCAGGTACTCGCAGAACTCGCTGATGCCGCCGTCGAAGCGGAAGGACTCCTCGCCCTTGCTGCCGCCCTCGCCGAGACCGAACTCGTCACGCACGACGATCGTCAGGCCCGGCACCAGGAAGGCGGTCTGCCGGGCGCGCTGGTGCAGGTTCTCCAGGGAGAGCTTGGCGTCCTTGAGGAAGATCTGCCGGTCGGCCCAGTACCGCACGCGCGTGCCGGTACGGGTCTTGGGGATCTTCTTCGTCTTGGCCAGGCCGCTCCCGGCCTCGAACTTCGCTTCCGCGCCGACCCCGCGGAACGCGCCCGGCACACCGCGCCGGAAGCTGATGGCGTGGGTATGACCGCTGCGGTCCACCTCGACGTCGAGGCGGGCCGAGAGCGCGTTGACCACGGAGGCGCCGACGCCGTGCAGACCGCCCGAGGCGGCATAGGAGCCGCCACCGAACTTGCCGCCGGCGTGCAGCTTGGTCATGACGACCTCGACGCCGGACAGGCCGGTCTTGGGCTCCACGTCGACGGGGATGCCGCGGCCGTTGTCCCGCACCTCCACGGAGCCGTCGTCGTGGAGGATCACGTCGATGTGGTCGCAATAGCCACCGAGGGCCTCGTCCACGGAGTTGTCGATGATCTCCCACAGGCAGTGCATGAGGCCACGGCTGTCGGTCGAGCCGATGTACATGCCAGGTCGCTTGCGCACCGCCTCGAGGCCCTCGAGGACGAGCAGGTGCCGCGCGGTGTAGTTGGAACCGTCGCGGTCTGCTCCTGCCAGCAGCGCTGTGGACGGCACGGACGTATCGGCGGTCACGCGGTTCGCTCCTCGCTGAATTTCAGGTGACCCCCTTTTGGGTAGGGGGCGGCTTCGGTCGCCGCACAGAGGGTACCGAGCCCTGGTAGAGGCGGTGTAGCGCCACCCTCGTCGGAATCTCAGCCTAGTCCAGACTCGCATGTACGTTCGATCCCTCGATGGAGTGAAGCACACATCACGTTCCCTTGGAGGCATGAACCATTTAGGCTCCGGGCACGTCCTCATGAACAACCGGCAACCCAGCCGGGAGGACCGACATCGAAGACCGCGCGAACCCGTAAGCATTTAAAACACGCAATACGGCACATTCGCCGCCAACCGGCAGCAGACAGCCGCCCCGGAAGATTTTTTCGAGGAAAAGCCACGAGCGGGAACGTTTTCGGGCTGGTTGGATGTTGACCCTGGTACGACAGCTCGTCGAGCTAGAGAAGAGGCGACGTGACTACTGTTCTGACCCCCGCGAGCCCGCTGACGGCCGCCGATCGCTGCGACCGCTGCGGCGCCCAGGCATACCTGCGCGTGGTCCTGCTCAGCGGCGGAGAACTGCTCTTCTGCGCCCACCACGGCCGCAAGTTCGAGCCGGAGCTCAAGAAGATCGCCGCTGAGATACAGGACGAGACGGAGCGGCTCACGACCGCTCCCGGCACCGCCTCAGAGGAAGAGCGCTGAATCTCGCACAACGACGAGCCAGCCCCGGCACAGGCCGGTGAACGGGCGGCCGCTCCCTTCCGGGAGCGACCGCCCGTGCTCATGCCCCCAGGCGCTCTCAGGCGCCTCCTGGGGCCTTCTGCGGGCCTGCGGTGGCCGTCCCGCCGTCCGCCGCCTCGGTGGCCGGCCCGGTGGCCGTCTCCAGGGTGTGCAGGACGTCGGACACGCGGGTGTAGACACCGGGATTCCCGGGGCGCCCGCAGCCGCTCCCCCAGGACACGAGTCCGATCAGCCGCCCCGAGGCGACCAGCGGGCCTCCGCTGTCCCCCTGACAGGCGTCCGGTCCGCCCGCCACCTCTCCGGCGCAGAGCATGGAGCCGGCCCGGTAGGCGCCCTCCGGGCCGCCCGGGTAGGCGCGGGCGCAGCGGTCGTCGGCCAGCACGTGCACGCGTGCCGCGTGCAGATGGCGTGCGTAGGCGCCTCCGCCTGAGGTGTCGCCCCAGCCGGTGACCAGGGCCTTGGTCCCTGCCGTGTACGCGGGGTCGCCCTCCGGTGCCATCGTCACGACGGCGCTGCGCGGCAGCGGTTCGGCGAGCGTGAGCACGCCGAAGTCGCCGGTGTTGGCTTCGGGGTCGTAGTGCGGATTGACGCGGGCTTCCCGGACGTCGATCTCCTGGCCCTCGTCGGCCGCCAGCAGGTCCGTGCGGCCCGCGATGACCTTGAGGTCGCCCACCCGGTTCGGGGGCGCCCCGAGGACGTCGTCGGTGAGGCAGTGGGCCGCGGTGAGCACGGTGGTCCGGGTGACCGCCACACCGCCGCAGAACTGTCCCGCGCGCGTACCCCCGAACCGGTCACGGCTGGAGAGGGCCACGGTCCAGGGGGCCTGGGAGACGTCGATCGGGAAACCCCCGACGACCACGCTGTCGGCGGCCACCGGAGCCGCTCCGGTCAAAGGTATGACGGTCAGGGCGGCCGCCAGCACAAGCGGCCGGATCAGCGCACGGGCAACGGTACGGCGCATGCAAGCTCCTCACTCCGAGGTCGTACTGGGACACCCAGAGTCAGCCACCTCACCGTCACGCGCAGCACGAAGGCCCGGCCCCCACGAGGGGAACCGGGCCTTCGCCGTCGTGCGACCGGGACCTAGTCGAGGTAGTCGCGCAGCACCTGCGAACGCGAGGGGTGACGCAGCTTCGACATGGTCTTGGACTCGATCTGGCGGATGCGCTCACGCGTCACGCCGTACACCTTGCCGATCTCGTCGAGGGTCTTGGGCTGACCGTCGGTGAGGCCGAAACGCATGGAGACGACGCCTGCCTCGCGCTCGGACAGCGTGTCCAGGACCGAGTGCAGCTGCTCCTGTAGAAGCGTGAAGCTGACGGCGTCGGCGGGGACGACGGCCTCGGAGTCCTCGATGAGGTCACCGAACTCGCTGTCACCGTCCTCGCCCAGCGGGGTGTGCAGGGAGATGGGCTCGCGGCCGTACTTCTGGACCTCGATGACCTTCTCGGGAGTCATGTCGAGTTCCTTGGCCAGTTCCTCCGGGGTGGGCTCGCGGCCCAGGTCCTGGAGCATCTGGCGCTGCACGCGCGCGAGCTTGTTGATGACCTCGACCATGTGCACCGGGATACGGATGGTGCGGGCCTGGTCGGCCATGGCGCGGGTGATCGCCTGACGGATCCACCAGGTGGCGTACGTGGAGAACTTGTAGCCCTTGGTGTAGTCGAACTTCTCGACCGCGCGGATCAGACCGAGGTTGCCCTCCTGGATGAGGTCCAGGAAGAGCATGCCGCGGCCGGTGTAGCGCTTGGCCAGGGAGACCACCAGGCGGAGGTTGGCCTCCAGGAGGTGGTTCTTGGCGCGGCGGCCGTCCTCGGCGATGATCTCCAGCTCACGCTTGAGCTTCGGGGCGAGCTTGTCGGCGTTCGCCAGCTTGTCCTCGGCGAACAGACCGGCCTCGATGCGCTTGGCGAGCTCGACCTCCTGCTCGGCGTTGAGCAGCGGGACCTTGCCGATCTGCTTCAGGTAGTCCTTGACCGGGTCGGCCGTGGCGCCGGCGGCCGCGACCTGCTGCGCGGGCGCGTCGTCCTCGTCCTCGTCGGAGAGCACGAAACCAGCGCTCTCGGTGCCCTCGGGCTCGTCGCCGGGCTTGGCGTCCTCGAGGACCTCTTCCTCGATAACCTCGGCGTCGTCCTTCTTGGCGGTGGTCTTCTTGGCCGCCGTCTTCTTGGCGACGGTCTTCTTGGCGACCGCCTTCTTGGCGGTCGTCTTCTTGGCCGCGGCTGCCTTCTTGGCGGGTGCGGCTTCGTCGGCGGGGTCGTCGTCCGACGGGGCGGCGGGTGCGGCGGGGGCCGCCGTGGTCGCGGTGGCCTTCCTGGTGGTCACCGTCTTCGCCGCGACCGTCTTGGTGGCGGTGCGCTTCGCCGGGCTCTTCGCTGCGACGCTCTTTCGGGTGCGCTTGGGCTCTGCTGCACTGACCATCAGCGTCACACCCTCTTCCTCAAGGATCTGGTTGAGGCTGCGCAGTACGTTCTTCCACTGAGTGGCCGGAATCTGGTCAGCTTCGAAGGCCCGACGCACATCGTCGCCGGCGATCTGCCCCTCAGCCTTTCCCCGCTCAATGAGCGCCATGACAGAGACGGACTCGGCGATCTCCGGCGGGAGCGTACGGGATGTGCTGGCCGACACGAACAACCTCTCGGAACGTTGGAAAACGGCTTCCGGCACCGTCCACTGCGGACGAGAGCCGACCACCGGCCTGGGGATGGGCCGACGGAGCGGGCGGGGGCCGGGGAGATGCACAGCGCCTGGTGTGGCGTCCGTATTCCCTCCGCGACTGTCACCTCTTAGGTCATCGCGCTGCTCCCAGGAGCGTTACGCCCAATCTGCGTGGCCCGAGTCACACCCCGTAAGCGGTCAAAAGCGTTCAGACATAGACAGAGGAGGTCGCCGCCGCCGCGTCGGCCGTGACCGCTTCACCGCCCGGCGGCTCGCCGCGCCGCCGGGCCCCGCCGGACTCCCAATGATCCGACGAGGTCCGGCGACGGCCGGTTCCCGGAACCGGCGACGCCATGAGGACCACGAGAACGCGGCACACCGGCGACCGCACCGCCCTCGGTGAGGCTCAGTGCTCGCGCGGGGCGGGCACCACACGCTCCACCTCGGGGAGGACGGTCAGCAGCTGCCGCATGGCCGTCTCCGCCGCCGTGCCGTCGCCGGCGCCGAGGGCGTCGACGATCCGCGCGTGCAGCGCGAGCGAGGTCTCGTTCGGCCGGTCACAGCCCGTGACCGGTCCGCCGGAGACCTGGAGTGCCGCCGAGACGATCCCCGAGAGGTGCTCCAGCATGCGGTTGCCCGCGATCTGGATCAGCAGCGCGTGGAACTCGGTGTCGGCGCGCGAGAAGGTCAGCGCGTCACCCTGCGCCATGGCGTGGCTCATGATCTCCACCACGTCGGACAGGCGCTGCTGCACCTCCTCCCGCCCGTGGCCGGCGGCGAGGCGGGCGGCCAGCGGCTCGATCGTCCAGCGCAGCTCACTGAGCTCGCGGCGCTGGTCGTCGCGCTGCGGCCCGAAGGCCCGCCACTCGATGATGTCCGGGTCCAGCAGGTTCCAGTCGCTGACGGGACGCACGCGCGTACCGACGTTCGGGCGGGCGCTGACGAGGCCCTTGGCCTCCAGGACGCGGAGCGACTCACGGACGACGGTGCGGGAGACCTCGAAGCGCTGGCCGATCTCCTCCGGCACCAGCGGGCGGTCCGCGCCCAGGTCACCCGAGACGATCATCTGACCAAGCTGCTGTACGAGTTGGCCGTGCAGGCCGCGGCCGCGGCTGCCCGTGGCGCGCCGGCCCACGCGGCCCAGCTCGGTTTCCCCTCCGTCCCAGACGGGTGCTCCTACGCGGTCGGCCACGGGAGCCTCGGCGTAGGGGTAGCGGTCGAGTTCGCCCGGGCCGACCAGACTGGAGTCTGAGGAGCGGGCGGCGGTCATCATGGTGTGCGCAAGGGTACTCACGCATCCTTTGTCGGCGTCGCTTCCAACTCCCTTGAGGTCTTTGGTGAAAAGCACACGAAAGGGTGATCGCTCACCGCATCGCAATTGACGCCTTATCGGAAAGAAACGGCCTTTCTCCGGGGAGTTGTGCGCACAGCCTGACCGGAAGCGTGCGGAAGGCCGTCATCGGGCCCTGGCGCGCAGTGTGGTGGTCAAGTACGCGCAGAGCAGTGCCGTCAGCGACAACGTCATTGCCCCACCGACGGGTTGGGCGACCACCCGTACCGTCGCGAGCAGGTATCTCTCGCCTCCGAAGGGCCACTGGAGCAGCAGGAGTTCCCGCATCCGTGCCGGCAGGCCCGCCGCCATCCGCACCGTGGAACCTCCCAGCGTCAGGTGGACGGCGGGCACGACGAGGACGGGTACGGCGAGCACGGCGGCGAGCCCCGCCGTGGCGGACCGGAAGACCCCTGCCGCCAGGACCCCGGCCCAGGCGCACCCGGTCACAAGACCGAACCAACTCACGGTCGACGAGAGCCAGTCCGGGGGAACTTGTGTCAGCTCCCGCCCGTAGACGAGGTAGAGCATTTCGGCGTCGCAGCCCAGGGTGAGGAAGGCCAGCATCAGGGCGGTGGCTCCGGAGACGAGGAGTTTCGCGGTGAGCAGCCCCAGCCGGCGGGGCACGGTGCCGCGGTCGGCCGCCAGCGCGGGGTGGCGGAACTCGTCCCCGAAGGCCAGCGCGCCGAGCAGTCCAGCGGCGAGCGCCGTGGGCGGCAGCGGCAGTTCTCGCGGCCATGCGGCGAAGAGGCGCTCCTGCGGGGTGTGACCGAGCCGCGCCAGGATCACGGCGGTGATCGCGGAAATCACCAGCGCGGCACCGCAGGTGAGGAAGCCGGTGCCGATCCCGACCGCGCGCCGCAGCTCGTAGCGCAGGGGGCGCAGGGGGCTGGGGG
>NZ_JAJSZC010000154.1:0-18764 GCF_036815105.1 Streptomyces sp. IBSBF 3136 | reverse complement strand
CCCCACCCCCACCGCGACCGCCGCCGTCACGACGCCGACCACGACGACGGCTGCCGCGGGGGTGACGGTACGCACCCACGACGGCCTCCTGCGCGGCACCGTCCACGACGGCTACCGCACCTTCGAAGGCATCCCCTACGCCGCACCCCCGCTCGGCCGGCTGCGCTGGACGCCGCCGCGCCCCGCCGCCGGCTGGTCCGGTGTGCGGGACGCGACCCGGCCCGCGAGTGCCTGCCCGCAACCGGCCGGCGAGGTGCCCGGCGGCAGCACCGACGAGGACTGCCTGTACCTGAACGTCACCACACCCGCCCCTGCCCCTGCCGGCGCCGCCACCACCGCCGGTGGCGCTGTGGGTCCGGTCCGGCGGCGGCCGGTGATCGTGTGGCTGCACGGCGGCGGATTCACCACCGGAGCGGGCAGTTCCTACGACGCCCACCGCATGGCCACGCGCGGCGGTGTCGTGGTCGTCACCGTCAACTACCGCCTGGGAGCCCTGGGTTTCCTCGCCCACGACCACCTGCCGGGCTCGGGCACCTTCGGCCTGGCCGACCAGCAGGCCGCGCTGCGCTGGGTCCGCGACGAGATCGGCGCCTTCGGGGGCGACCCCCGCAACGTGACCCTGGCCGGCGAGTCAGCGGGCGGCTACAGCGTCTGCGCGCAGCTCGTGTCACCCGCCGCCGCGGGTCTCTTCGAGCGTGCCGTCATCCAGAGCGGCCCGTGCACCGGCCGCCCCGACCGGCCCTTCGCCCCGTCCTCGATCCCCCTGCCCGACGCCCGCGCCGCGGGCGCGGACCTCGCCACCCGCCTCGGCTGCGGCCCCGCCCGCGCCCGAGAGGTGATGGCCTGCCTGCGCCGGGTCCCCGTCGCTCGTCTCCTCGACGCCCAAGGCGCCGACCAACAGCCCGCCCGCAGCACCGGACTGCTGCCCGTCGATCCGGCGGCGGCGCTCGCCGCGGGACGCTTCCACCATGTCCCCGTCCTGTTGGGCAGCAACCACGACGAGGGCAACGGCTGGGCCGCCGGGATCATCCAGGCCGGCAACCCCGTCACCCCGGTCACCTGGCTCGACGTCGCGGCCGCCTTCTTCCCCTTGCCGGGGCAGGCCGCGGCGATCGTCCGGACGTATCCGGTGCACGAAGGCGACGGCGGCCCCGTCTTCGGTGCGGTCATCGGCGACGCGGACTTCGCCTGCCCGACCGCCCGCACCGGTACCCTGCTGGCCACCCGAGTTCCGTTGTGGCGCTACGAGTTCGCCGACGAACACGCACCGCCGCTCGTCCCGGGCACCCCGCCGTTCCCGCTCGGCGCACCTCACGCGAGTGAACTGCCCTACCTTTTCGACCTCGGCGGCCGCCCCCGCGAGATGACCCCGGCGCAGCGTCGCCTGGCCAACGCCATGATCGACTACTGGACCCGGTTCGCCGCCGCGGCCGACCCCCGCAATCCCGCCGCACCGCCTTGGCCCGGGCACACGGTGCTCTCCCTGGCACCGGACCACATCACCCCCACCGGCACCTTCTCCGCCCGCCACCACTGCGCGTTCTGGAACACCCTCGGGTGACCTGCTCAATGGCGGGGGTCCCTCCGTGCCGTTGCGATACCGTCCTGCCATGTCCCGATCACTCGATGTCGGCCACTCCCAGCCCTCCGTCACCGCGGACGACCTCGACCTCGCCGTGCGGCTCGCTGTGGCGGTCCTGCGCGAGGCGCCCCCAACTGCCTGGGAGAGCAAGGCCGGTTCGCTGGAATGGGACTGCTGGGAAACCGTCGAGCACCTCAGCGACGATCTCTTCGCCTACGCCGCTCAACTGGGACCCAGGAAGCCGCCCTTGGACGGCGAAGTGCCCTTTGTGTGGGAGAGCCGACGCCCCGGCGGCCCGGCCAACGCCATCCACGCGAACCGCGAGGCGGGGCCCGCCGGCCTGCTGCAGGTCCTGGAGGCGAGCGGTGCGCTGCTGGTCGCCATGGTGCGCACGACGCCTCGGCAGACGCGCGCTCACCATGTCTTCGGCGCTTCGGACCCCGAAGGTTTCGCCGCGATGGGGATCGTGGAGACCCTGGTGCACACGCACGACTTGGCGCAAGGGCTCGATCTCGCATGGAGCCCGCCCGCCGATCTGTGCTCCCGGGTGCTCGCCCGGCTGTTTCCGGACGCACCGTCGTCCACGGATTCCTGGTCCACCCTCCTGTGGGCCACCGGACGCGGTGAACTGCCCGGACGGCCTCGTCTCACCACATGGCGCTGGGAGGGCACCCCCCGGGCATAGGCCAAGGTCGTGCGCAGCGCACGGCGCTGCGGAGGTGCCGTCCGGTCCACTCGGTCGCGCGGCATCCCCGCGAATGCGCACGTGGGCGGGCAAGTCCCGCCCTGTCGATGGGCGGTGAACCGCCGGACCCCTCCAGTGAATATTCACAGATTACTCATGTCCTCTTCAAGATTTGCAAAAGGAGGCTTACCTCAGTCGTACCTCGTCCTTCCAGGTCAGCCGCCTGGTGAGGCGATCGACAGCCTCGTGCCGGCCGGCAGGGAGACATGGCGATCAGCCTGCTGGGGCCCCGGCGACGAGGAGGTGGTGGCCGCCGTCCTAGAATCGGCGCGTTGCGGGCAGCTCCAGGCATCCGGGGCGTGAAGATCGCCACGACGGTATCCGTCGGGTGAATACGCACGCCGTCGTGGCGGTACGGTGTGCGGCAGTCGATCGCGTGTTCCGCGATCGCTGACCAGCAAGGGGGAGTTCATGAAACATCGTCGTCCGCGCCAGCGTCGCAGCCTGATCTCCAAGGCGGTCGGCCCGGCGGGTGCGCTGGCCGTCGCGTTGGCCATGGGTAGTTCGCCGGCCATGGCCGCGGGGACGACGTCCGGCAAGCCTGCGGCCACCGGGTTCTCCGCCGACGAGCCCGACCCGGACGCGCCCTGGGCACCCGAGAACGACGAGGTGCCTCTGGACCACAAGCCCGTGCACCCCGAGGCGCTCGCGTCCGCCGGCACGGCTCCCTCCGCCCAGCAGCTCACCATGCCCGCCCCGACCGGTCCGTACCACGTCGGCATGGTCGGCCTGCACCTGCTGGACAAGTCCCGTACGGATCCGTACATACCCGGCAACAAGCACCGCGAGTTGATGGTGTCCCTCTGGTACCCGGCCGCCTCCACGTCCGGGCACTACCAGGCGCCCTGGATGCCGTCCATCTCCGGTGGCCACTTCCTCGCCTCGCGCGGGCTGTCGCCGCAGGAGGTGACCCTGCCGAAGACCGCGGGCCATGTACTCGCCCCGGTGAACACCAAGATCGGCAAGCTGCCCGTCCTGCTCTACTCGACCGGTTTGCACTCGGACCGCGCGATGGGCACCGCCCTCGCCCAGGACCTCGCCAGCCGCGGCTACCTGGTCGTCACGGTCGACCACACCCACGACGCCAACGAGGTGCAGTTCCCCGGCAACCGGCTCGAGCTCAATACGATGCCGGCGGGCTCCCATTCCTCCGACACGCTCAAGGTGCGAGCGGCCGACGTCCGGTTCGTGATCAACGCGCTCGGCACGATCAGCAATGGCGGCAACCCGGACGTGGGCCACGCGACGCTCCCCTCCGGGCTGTCGAAGTCGGTCGACACCTCCCGCATCGGGATGTTCGGCTGGTCGTTGGGCGGCGCGGCGGTCGACACCGCGATGCAGCTCGACCACCGCATCGCCGCCGGCGCCAACCTGGACGGCCAGTTCTTCGGGACGGCGCCGAGCAAGGACCTGGACCGCCCCTTCATGCTGTTCAGCTCCGGTGGCCACAACCGCAACAACGACAGCTCGTGGCGGACGCTGTGGTCACATCTGAAGGGCTACAAGGTCGACATCAAGCTGCACGGCGCGGCGCACCTGTCGTTCAGCGACAACGAGTGGCTGGTGCCGCAGTGGGCCGGCTGGCTCGGACTCTCCCAGAGCCAGATCCAGCAGCAGTACGGCACGATCGACCCCGACCGGGCGGTGCAGGTCCAGCGTGTCTACCTCGCCGCCTTCTTCGACCAGGAGCTGCGGCACAAGCACAGCACTCTGCTCGACGGGCCGCACAGCAGCTATCCGGAGATCTCTTTCGTCCGCTGACCGGACAGCCGATGGGCCGGTTCCCTCTACGGGTGCCCCCTTCGGCGCGTCACTGACGGCGGTACCGTCCATGTGTGCCGCCGTTCCGTGACCATGCTCACTCATGCGACTGTCGCACGAAAATGTGACAGCCATGTGACCGCGACGGACTAGGGTGTCCGCATCGTGGAACACCTGGGCGCTCGACGCCAGTCGATACGCCAGTTGAGGAAGGACCCCCACCCTGCCCTCCGCACCACGGGCGCCGCGCCGACACCGCATTCGTCGCCGCGCCGATATGCCGCTGCTCGGTGGGGTGCGCCCGCCGATAGCCTCGCTCGTCCTACTGCTTCTGGTGGTTGCCGCGCTGACCGTGATCTGCCTCGACGGCATCCCCACCACGGGTGTCCCACAGGCCGTGCTGAACGGGGAGCAGCAGATCGCCGCCGACACCGCGCTGTCCATGCGTACCTCGATCGAAGCCGAAGCGAACGCGGTACGAGGCAAGGCACGCGCCTACCCGGCGACCAGCGCGTCGACTCCCACGACCGCGCTCAAAGCGCTGACCCCCGCCGGCAAGGCGGTCGCCGGTCGTGTGCTCCTCGACGCGCACACCGGCAAACTGCTGGCGACCGGCGGAAAGACGGTGCCGCTGGCCGGCGTCGACGTCGCCAGGACGGCGTCCGGGCACGGCGAGATCCCGCCCCGGCTGGTGACGGCGAGCGGCACCCGGGAACTTCTCTACTTCGCCCGGGTCACGCTGCCCGCGCAGCAGGAGGATCCCGACCAGGACCAGTACCAGGCCCAGGGCGGGGCCGACCGGCAGTGGCTGCTGGTGGTCTCCGAGGCACTCCCGGCCCTCGCGGCGTACGGCGACGGGCGCAAGGCCGAGATGCTGGACGCCCACGGCACCGTGCTCGCCACCGCGGTGCACGGCGCGGCGTCGCCGGCAGCCGACGGCGGTCTGCCGGGGAAGGTGACCCGCGCGGCCCACGAGTCGGGGTCGGACACCGACGCCTCGGGGAGCCTGCTGGGCGCTGCCGTCGGTAACCGGCGCATCGTCGCCGGCTGGGCCCAGGTGGCATCGTCGACAGGTCCGGGCGGAACCGACGACCTCGGTCTGGTGGTGCTCACCTCCCGCATGGCGCCCGCCACGACCACCGCCGTGGACTACTCGCGCTTCGCGTTCCTGGCCGCCGGGGCGCTCGCCGGGGTCGCGCTGCTGCTCTGGCTGGTGCTGCACTTCGTCGTGCAGCAGCCGCTGCTGCGGCTGTTCCTGTCCGCCGGCCGTCTGGCCCGGGGCGCGACCGGCGGCCCGGCCGCGTCGGCGGAGCTGTCCCGGCCGGTACCGGTGCACGGCTTCGGGGAACTGGCCCGGATCGGGCGGGCCCTGGACTCGCTGCGCACACAGCTGCTCGGTGAGAGCGGCCCGCAGGAGATCCCGGCCCGGCGCGGACCGGGCTACCGGGCGCTGGCCGTGGCCGGCGTGGTGGTGGTGGCCTGCTGGGCGGTGCCGATGATCTTCCTGCTGGACCGTGCCGACACCGCGACCGCGGTACCCGCGCCGGTCCTCGCGGACCAGCAGGCGCGCACCGTCCTCGCGACGCACCGGATTCAGCAGTCCCTCGACCAGTCGTACACCGAACTGAACGACGCGGCCGCGACTCTGGCGGGCGGGAGCCGGGCCGCCCAGACCCAGGTGCTGCGGCAGACCCTCGCCGAACACAAGCAGTACCGCTCCCTGTACCTGCTGGACCGCTCCGGGGGCATCACGCTGAGGGTGGGCGACACACCGCTGCGGACTCTCGTCCACGTACCCCACGGCGGCGGGATCACCACCGTCAACACGTCGGGCCGGATCCCGGCGATCGCCGCTTACGCGCAGGTGCCGGCCGCCAAGGGCAAGGTCCCGGCGGCCGGGGTGGTCCTGTTCGGCGAGATCGACGTGCAGGCGCTCAACTCCATCCTGCCCAGGCCCAAACTGGGCACCGTATGGGTGACGGACGACCACGACAGGGTGCTGGCGGCGAGCGAGGGCTACGAGGCCTTCGAGCCGCTGCCCGACCTGGCCCTGACGCGTCTCGCCCGCGCCACCCAGGGCGCTCCGGGGACCGCGGGCAGCGCGACCTCGGCGGTGCACCTCACGTCGTCCGGCCCATCGGTTGACGCCGCCGCGCCGCTGGCCAAGAGCGGCCCGACGGCCCACCTCGGATGGCACCTGGTGACCGCGGAGCCCGCCGCGGCGCTCCAGATCCCCGCGGTGCAGGCCCAGCAGCGCACCATGCTCGCCGGCATCCTGGCCCTCGCCGCCGGTGCGGCCTGCCTGGGCTGGCTGCACGTCGTGGTGATCCGGCCGCTGCGCGCGGTGGCCGTCCTCGTCGAGCGGCTCGCCGGCGGAGACCGCCGCACCGTGCTGCATCCCGTCAACCACGACGAGATCGGCTCGGTCACCCGCAGCCTGGAACTGGTGCGCCAGGCCCTGGCGGAACGCGATCGGGCGGCCAGGTCCGGCCACACCGCGGGCCCCGCACGGTCCCTGCGTGAGCACACCCCCCAGCGGTAGAAGGACGGAAACCGACATGCTCTTCCTCTATGTCATAGTCCTGCTCTGCTGCGCCGGGCTGTGGATCGCCGGAATCCTGGAGCAGCGCCGGCACTTCGCCTCGCTGGAGCAGATACCCACGCGGGTGCTGGTCAACGGCATCCGCGGCAAGAGTTCGATCACCCGGCTGTGCGCGGGAGCGCTGCGCGGCGGCGGCTTGGTCACGGTCGCCAAGACCACTGGTACCGCGGCCCGGTTCATCCATCCGGACGCCACCGAGGAGCCGGTGTACCGGAAGTTCAACATCTCCAACATCGTCGAGCAGATCGGCATCGTGCGGCGTGCGGCGACCTACCGCCCGGACGCGCTGGTGATCGAGTGCATGGCGGTCATGCCCGCGCTGCAGGAGATCAATCAGGAGAAGCTGATCCGCTCCACGATCGGCGTGCTGTGCAACGTCCGCGAGGACCACCTGGAAGAGATGGGACCCACGCTCGACGACGTCGCACGCTCGCTCTCCCGGTCGATGCCGGTGGGCGGGGTGTGTGTGACGGCGGAGAAGGACCGGCTGCACATCCTCCAGGAGGAGGCCGACAAGCGGAACTGCCGGCTGATCGCGGTCGATCCCGAGACGGTGACCGACGCCGAACTGCGGGGCTTCAGCTGGTTCACGTTCAAGGAGAACGTGGCGATCGCACTCGCCGTCGCCGAACTGCTCGGTGTGGAGCGGCAGACCGCGATGCAGGGCATGTGGGACGCGCCGCCCGACCCGGGCGTGCTGTCCGTGGAGCGCTATGTCACCCCCGACGGCAAGCGGCTGCGGTTCGCCAACGTCTTCGCGGCCAACGACCCCGAGTCGACGCTGATGAACGTGAAGCAGCTGGAGGATCTGGGCGCGATCCGGCGTCCGCTCAGCGTGATCATCAACTGCCGCCCCGACCGGGTGGAGCGCAACGGCCAGATGGGCGCGATCGTCCCCGACCTCGCCGCCGAGACGGTGTTCCTGATCGGCCATCCGACCAAGAGCGCCCGCGACGCGATTCCGGAGGGCTTCTCCGGCAGGGTGGTGGACCTCGGCGGCGACCGCCGGGACCCCGGGGAGCTGACCGCGGCGATTCTCGCCGAACTCGACCCCGTCGCCTCGCTGGTGGCGATCGGCAACATCCACGGTCAGGGCGAGCTGTTCCTGGAGTGCCTGGCCGAGCTGCCGCTGGACGAATCCGCCGACCCGCTCGACCTCGTTCTGGACGGCGACGGCCTGGACCAGGAAACCATGCAGATCGCCATCCCCCGGCCGCGGATCTCGGTGGCCCGGCCGCCCGAGCCGGAGCCGTACAGCTGGGTGGCGCCGCTTGAGACACCCACGTACGCCTTCCGTATCCCGTTGCAACGCGACCCGGACCGGCGGTCAGCCGAACGCCAGGACTGGCCGCCCGACGACCGCGACACAGCGGACGACCCGCACCACCCCCATGATCCGTACCAGTTCACGAGGAACCCGTGATCCCCGCCAACCTCAACGCACAGACCGCCGCACTCGGGATCGCCCTCGGACTGGTCTTCTCCCTCGTCTGCTACCTGACCACCAACCTCTCTCCCGGAGGGATGATCACCCCGGGCTGGATCGCCCTCACGCTCGTCACCGACGTGCGCATGGCCGGGCTGATGGTGGCGGTGGCGGCGGCGACGTACTTCTTGACGAAGCTGCTCCAGCGCACGGTCATCCTCTACGGCAAGAGGCTGTTCGCCGCCGTCGTGCTGTGCGCGGTCCTGCTGCAGACCACCGTGATGCTCGCCCTCAGCCACGAATTCCCGCTGTTGTACACCTCGCAGACCCTTGGCTTCATCGTCCCGGGCCTGGTCTCCTACCAGATGTCCCGCCAGCCGTTGGCGGCCACGGTCATCTCGACCACGGCGGTGACCCTGGCGACGTACGTGGTGCTGGTCTCCGGTCTTCTGATCGGCGTCCTGCCCACCGGCTGACCCGTACCCGCACCTGTCCACCATCCACCCGCTCGTCTCACACTTCCAGGAGGACCGGCCATGCGCCACGAACCCGTCGGCAGGCGGAGCCGCCCGACTCGCCGCGCCGTTTTCCGGACCATCGCAGGCGTGGCGGCGGCAGGCGTGGCGGGCGGATACGCCTGGGAACGCCTCGGGCACGGCGACGGCGGGGGTGCCGCGGACGCCGACGGCAAGAACTCCGGCTCGGGCGCCCGGCTCAACGGGCCCCACACCTTCGAGCGGCTGTCCGCCCCCGACCGCACCGTGGTCCGCGCCGGTGACGGCGGCACGCTCGCCACGTTCACCGACGGTGCCCGTACGGCCGTGCTGACCGGTCCCAGCCGCACCTTCGGTGAGCATCGGACGACCGAGGCCAAGGTGACGACGGACGCCTGGGTCCGCGTGCTTCCGCACGCGTGGCAGCAGGGCATGGAGAAGTCCGCCTGGTTCACCACCTGGTTCCGCAAGACGCTCGGCGACAGCAGCCCGGACGTCTTCGCCGTGGCGTTCCAGTACAGCAGCGCCGGCGCGCCCGACAAGCACAACGGCGCCGGCGTCCGCTACGCGGGCACAGCGCACTTCGGCCCGCGCAACGCCGCGGTCAACAACCCGCTGGACTTCGCCTACCACGACGAGCAATCCGACTTCTACGACTATCTGGGCATCGACTGGACCTTCCCGGACGGCACGCGCGTGCAGCACGAGAAGGCCCGCTACGGCGACGTCGACTGCTCCGGCTTCCAGCGTCTGGTGTGGGGCTACCGCATGGGCATCCCCCTGCACAACACCAACGCCCGGGGCAACGGGCTGCCGCGCCGCGCGTTCGCCATCGCCGCCTACGGCCCCGGCCGCCTGGTGATCCCCGACACCGGCGCGCAGCCCACCGATCTGGACGCGCTGCAACCCGGCGACCTGGTCTTCTTCGCCATCATCAAGGACCGGCCGAACTTCATCGACCACTGCGGCATGTACATGGGCCTCGACGACCAGGGCCGGCACCGCTTCTACTCCAGCCGCTCCGCCGCCAACGGCCCGACCATGGGCGACCTGTCCGGCCGCTCACTGCTGGACGGCACCGACTTCTACGCCCGCGGTTTCCGGGCGGCCCGCCGCCTGTGACCGTGCCGCGTGTGCACGGCCGCTCCACCTGAACTGCTCACCCGAGGACCACTGTCATGACAGCCATCCCCGCCGCCCAGTCCACCGGATCGCGACGCGGCCGCCGGGCGGCGAGCCGAAGTACCGACGAGCCGGAAGCCGCCCCGCGCTGGGAGCGCCCCGCGCTCACCGCGGTGCTCGCCGTCGCCACGGTGCTGTACTCCTGGGGCATCGGGCATGCCGCGCTCCACCCGTTCTACGGTGCGGCGATACGCTCGATGGCCGGAAGTTGGCGCGCGTTCTTCTTCGGCGGTCTCGACACCGCGGGTTCGATCAGCATCGACAAACTGCCCGGCGCCTTCTGGCCCGACGCCGTCTCCGTCTGGCTGTTCGGCGATCACACCTGGGCGGCCGCGCTTCCGCAGGTCGTCGAGGGCGTGCTCACCGTATGGCTGCTGCACCGTGTCGTGCGAGCCTGGGCCGGCCCGTTCGCCGCGCTGACCGCCGCGCTCGTGCTCACCCTCACCCCGGTCACCGTGGCGCTCAACCGCGCCACCATCCCGGACACCACACTCACGCTGCTCCTCGTGGCGGCCGCCGGAGCGCTGCAGAAGGCGGTCCGCACCGAGCGGCTGCTGCCACTGATCACCTGCGGAGTCTGGGTCGGGCTCGCCTTCCAGGCGAAGATGCTGCAAGCGTGGCTGGTGCTGCCGGTCTTCGCCGCGGTGTACCAACTCGTGGCCCCCGGAACGGCGTTGAAGCGCGCCCTGCGGGTCCTGCTGGCCGGGGCGGTCGCGCTGGCGGTCTCCTGCTCCTGGATGCTCATCGTCTGGGTGACACCGGCGGCCGACCGCCCCTACCTCGACGGGACCTCCGACAACAATCCGTTCGCCCTGGTCTTCGGCTACAACGGCCTGAGCCGCTTCAGCAGCGATCCCACCGCGTTCGGCGCCGTCGCGGGCACCGTCGCCAGCCGCACCACCGGCAACACCGGCTGGGACATGCTGATCAACGACACGGTCGGCCCGCAGATCTCCTGGCTGCTGCCGCTCGCCGCGCTCGCCGCGGTGCTGGGCGTCGCCTGGCAGGCCGGCCGGCCGCGAACCGATCTCACCCGCGCGGGATTCGTGATGTGGGGCGGCTGGCTGGCCGTGCACACCGTGATCTTCGGCATCTCCAACGGCAACCACGCCTACTACACGGCCGTCATCGCCCCGGCGATCGCAGCACTGGCCGGTGGCGGTCTGGCACTCTTCCGATCGGAGTACGAGGCGCCGTACGAGCCCGGCCAGGAAGCGGTCGGCCGGCGGTACCTGACGCTGCCCGTGTCGATCGCGCTGACGGCCGCGTGGGCCCTGGTGCTCGATTGGCCGACCCGTTTCGACTCCTGGCTGCTGCCGGTCGCTGTGATGCTCGCGCTGTGCGGCGTGGTGGGCCTGTGGAGCCGGGGGCCGCGCACCTCCCCACGTAAGGTCAGCGCCGCCCTCGCCGCCGGGCTGACGGCCATCCTGGTCGTCCCGGCCGGTTGGGCCGTCTCCAGCCTCGACCCGCTCTACGCGGGCGCCGCCACCTCGCCGATGGCCGGTCCGGTCGGCAAGTCGTACTACGAGCACCCGCGCCACGCTCCGCGCCGAAGGGGGCTGAGCCGGCCCAGCACCCGCGACACCGCCCTGCTCGACTACCTCACCACGCACCGCCACGGCGAGAAGTACCTGCTCGCCACCCAGGCCGCCTACACCGCCGAGCCCCTGCTGCGAGCGAAGTCCGAACCCATCCTCGTCATGGGCGGGTTCACCGGCAGCACTCCATTCCCGACCGCCGAGCAGCTCGGGCGACTCGTCACCGCCCACGAGGTGCGCTACGCGCTGCTCACCAGCCGGCGTCCCACCACCGCCGCCACCAGCTGGGTGCACGCCCACTGCGCCCGCATCCGACCCACCGCCTACGGCCTCCGCACCGACGGCAGCTTCACCCTCTACGACTGCGCAGCCCACAAGTGAGCCGACCTGCGGCCGGGCCAGGGCAGGAGAAGCCCGAGGCACCTCGAGACGCCGAGCTGGGGAAACTCACCAGATGACGCAGCCACGCGTCACCTCGGCGTCAACGGATGTCCCACCGTCTCGACGGCGGTCCCGTCTGCGCTCGCCGCGCCGCAGTGCGCGACGTTGCTTTCCCGACAGGGTGGCGGCCAACTCGCCCACCAGAGCCACGTCGTGGCAATCGCCGTCCCGGGTGCCCCGGCACCACCACACCGGTGGAACGTCCGTGTCCGTCCCGCCCTCGTACCAGTCGCCCGTGGTCCCCGCGGGACGGGGATGCATGCCGATCTTGTGCTCCCGGCAGACCGGCCACACCTGCCAGAGCAACTCCATGACGGTCGACTGCGCCGCATCCGCGACCACGGACAGGACCGTCGCCGCGTCGTCCGGCTCGGGCGGGTCGTCCTCATCCAGGTCGCACGCGTTCACCGCGTTGCCGTGCCAACGGCCGTCGGGCATGGCGACGTAGACCTGGCCCCTGTCGATTCCGCTCGGCGGCGATGCCCGGTGAGGTGGTTGAACCATCAATATCAGCGGGTCCTGACCCGGCAGGGTCGCCGTCAGGTCGCGGTTGACCACGGCGAGCGCGGCCTCCAGTTTCGGCCACCGGCCGCGCTCGGCCGGCCTGGGCTCCGGGAGCCGTCGCCGGTCGCCAGGACCGATGCCGGCATGAGAGAAGGAGTGCACCCGGGCATCGTCCCACCCGCGCCGGCCTGGGCAGCGTCCGCGGTCGAGCGTGTGCCGCGCGGGCCTCGCCGCTCGCCGTGCTTGGGAGGTTCTTGACGCGGCCGCAGGACTGAAGAGCGAGCGCACGGCAACGAGCAGGTGGTGACACGCATAGCAATCGTCGCCCTGACTCTCCTCGCAGGCGCGCTGGCCTCCCTGGCATCCGGCCTGATCTCGCCCTGGTGGCTGTTCGCCGCCGTGCCCTTGGTCCTGCTCGGGCTGCTGGGCGCCTGGGATCTGCTGCAACGCAAGCATTCGGTGTTGCGCAACTACCCGGTCCTCGGCCATGCCCGCTTCCTCATGGAGGCCATCCGTCCGGAGCTGCAGCAGTACTTCATCGAGCGGAACTTCGACGGCCGCCCCTTCGACCGGGACGTGCGCAACATCGTCTACGAGCGCGCCAAGGGCACCGACGCCGAGGAGCCGTACGGCACCGAGCAGGACGTGTACCAGCCCGGTTACGAGTTCCTGGTGCCGTCCATGGCGCCGTGCCCGGTGCCGAAGTCCCCGCCGCGCGTGCGGATCGGCGGCCCCGACTGCGCGCGACCGTACGACATGGCCCTGCTGAACGTGTCGGCCATGAGCTTCGGCTCCCTGTCGGCCAACGCGGTCCTGGCCCTCAACGGCGGTGCCGCGGCGGGCGGTTTCGCCCATGACACCGGCGAGGGCGGGCTGTCGGAATACCATCTGCGGCCGGGAGGCGACCTCGTGTGGGAGGTCGGCACCGGGTACTTCGGGTGCCGGACCCGCGACGGCGACTTCGACCCGGCCGAGTTCGCCGACAAGGCCGCGCACGACCACGTCAAATGCGTGTCCCTGAAGCTCTCGCAGGGCGCCAAGCCCGGCATCGGCGGTGTGCTGCCGGGCGCCAAGGTGAACGCCGAGATCGCCAGGGTCCGGGACGTGCCCGAGGGCCGCACCGTCATCTCCCCGCCGTACCACCGGGTGTTCTCCACCCCGCGTGAACTCGTCCACTTCATCGTCCGCATGCGCGAACTGTCCGGCGGCAAGCCCACCGGGTTCAAACTGTGCGTGGGTTCGCGCCGGCAGTTCCTGGCCGTGTGCAAGGCCATGCTGGAGGAGGGCACGACGCCCGACTTCATCGTGGTGGACGGCGCCGAGGGCGGAACCGGCGCGGCGCCCCTGGAGTTCGCCGACCACGTCGGCACCCCGCTCACCGAAGGCCTGCTCACCGTGCACAACGCCCTCGTAGGCACGGGCCTGCGCGACCGGATCAAGATCGGGGCGAGTGGCAAGATCGCCACCGGTACCGACCTCGTCAAGCGCCTGGTGCAGGGCGCCGACTACGGCAACGCGGCACGGGCGATGATGTTCGCCGTCGGCTGCATCCAGGCGCAGAGGTGCCACACCAACACCTGCCCCACCGGCGTCACGACCCAGGACCCGCACCGGGCCCGCGCCCTGGACGTGCGGGACAAGGCGCCGCGCGTCCAGCGGTTCCAGGAGGCGACCGTGGCCAGCGCACTGCAGATCATGGCGTCCATGGGCGTCACCGATCCCGCGGAGCTCCGCCCGCACATGCTCCGCCGACGCATCGACCCCATCACCGAACGCTCCTACGAGGAGTTGTACGAGTGGCTCGAACCAGGGCAGTTGCTCGCCGGGCCGCCGGCTGCCTGGGCGGCCGACTGGAAGGCCGCCGACCCCGACCGTTTCACCGTGTGACCAGGAGGACCTACGTGCCCCGTACCGTTGCCCAAGTCATCGTGGACGCGCTGAGCGAACTGGGCGTGCGCCAGGTGTTCGGCGTCGTGGGAGACGCGCTCAACCCGCTGACCGACGCCATCCGCACCACCGACGGCCTGGAGTGGGTGGGCTGTCGGCACGAGGAGGCGGCAGCCTTCGCAGCGAGCGCCCAGTCGCAGCTCACCGACACCCTCGGCGTGTGCATGGGCACCGTCGGACCCGGCTCCGTACATCTCCTCAACGGGCTGTACGACGCCGCCAAATCCCACGCACCGGTGCTGGCCATCGCCGGCCAGGTGCCGCTCGCCGAACTCGGCAGCGACTACTTCCAGGAGGTCGACAACGACGCCCTCTTCAGCGACGTGGCCGTCTTCCGCGCGACGGTCACCTCGCCCGACCAACTGCCGCAGATGCTGGAGACGGCGGTGCGCCACGCTCTGGGCCGCAAGGGCGTCGCCGTCCTCACCGTGCCGGGCGACCTGGGCGAGCGTGAGGTGACCACCGACCGGCCGGCGCGGTTCTCCTTGAACGCTCCGGTGAGTCGGCCGGAGGGGTCCGCCGTCCGCCGCGCGGCGGAGCTCCTCGACCGGTCCGAGCGCGTCACCCTGCTCGTCGGCGAAGGAGCCCGGGCTGCCCGGCAGGACGTGCTCGCCCTCGCCGACCGCCTGGCCGCGCCCATGGTGCTCACCCTCAAGGCCAAGGCCGGTTTCGAGGGCGACACCAATCCCTTCCAGGTGGGTCAGACGGGCCTGATCGGCAATCCGGCCGCGGCCGAGGCCCTTCAGGACGCCGACACCCTGCTGCTGCTCGGCACGGACTTCCCGTACCGGGACTGGTATCCCGAGGGCCGGACCGTGATCCAGGTGGACACCGAGGCGACCCACATCGGACGCCGGGTACCGGTCGAGGTCGGGCTGGTGGGGGACGCCGGCGCCACCGTACGCGACCTGCTGGACCACCTCACCGCCCCGCCGGCGGGATCCGCCGACGCACGCGACCGCTCGCACCTGGAGAAGGCGCGCGAACGTTTCGAGAAGTGGCGCGCCGGTCAGGCCCGGCTCGCCGACCCCTCGCACGACAAGGGTGTCGTGGGCCGCATCCGCTCCGCGCTGGACAACCGCGCGCACGACATCCGTCCGGAGGTGCTCGCCGCGGCCGTCGACCGGGTAGCAGCGGACGACGCCGTCTTCACCTCCGACACGGGCATGGCCACGGTGTGGCTCTCGCGCTTCGTCGAGATGCGCGGCGAGCGGCGCCTCATCGGCTCCTACAACCTGGGCTCGATGGCCAACGCCATGCCGCAGGCTCTGGGCGCCCAGGGCCTGGACCGCGAGCGACAGGTCGTCGCCTTCTGCGGCGACGGCGGACTGAGCATGCTCCTCGGCGACCTCATGACCCTGAAGACGTACCAGTTGCCCGTCAAACTCGTCGTCTTCGACAACCGCCGGCTGGGCATGGTGAAGCTCGAACAGGAACAGGCCGGCCTGCCCGAGTTCGGCACGGTGCTCGACAACCCCGACTTCGCCGCCGTGGCCGAGGCCATGGGTATCACCGGCATCCGCGTGACCGACCCCGCCGACGTCGAGAGCGCCGTACGACGCGCCTTCGACAGCCCGGGTCCGGTACTGCTCGACGTGCTCACCAACCCCGACGAGATCGCCGTTCCGGCCAAGCCGACCGTCGAGCAGGGCTGGGGCTTCGCGCTGGCCAAGGTGAAGGAAGTCGTGCGCAGCCATGGAGAGCCGGACGGAGACTGACGGCGCCGGCGTAAGCAGGTGCGCTCCGGCGTTGTCGCCGGAGCGCACCGCGTGCTTTCGCAGGCAGTTCGGTGGGTCACCAGCACGTGGCGTCCTGCCGTCCCTCGTTGCGTGCGACGCCGAAATCCAGCGGTAGCACTCGGTTTCTGGAAGGTGAGGGCCCGGTGGGCGTTGGTTGTCGGACTCATTCCCGGCGGGCTTCCAGTGCACGAACCTGCGCCCCAGTCACCTCGAACCGCTGCTGCGCGGTCGGCACTTGCCGTGAGTCCAGGCCCTTGACCCTCACGTGACGTCAGGCTCCATAGTCGGTGCCGTGGAGGATCACTGGACCGTGGGACGCGTGGCCGAGCTGGCCGGCGTGAGCGTCCGCACGCTGCATCACTACGACGAGATCAGGCTCGTTCGGCCGTCGGCGCGGACCGCGGCCGGGTACCGGGCCTATTCGGCGGGCGACGTGGAGCGACTGCGGGAGGTGCTGGCCTACCGGCGGTTGGGTTTCGGGCTGCGGGAGATCGCGGAACTGGTCGGCGACCCGTCTGCCGACGCGGTCGCGCACCTGCGCCGACTGCGCGCTCTGCTGTTGGACCGTCGTGATCGCGCTGACGCCATGGTCGCGGCCATCGACCGGGAACTGGAGACGCGGGCGAAGGGGCTGAGGGTGACACCGGAGGAGCAACTGGGAATGCTCGGTGCACGGCTGTACGACGCGATCGGCGGCGCTTACCCCGCGACACGGCGTACCGAGCCGCGGATCGCCGCACGGATCTGGGACGCGCTCGGAGACGCGCGGACGGTGCTGAACGTCGGGGCCGGCACCGGCTCCTACGAGCCCGCTGATTGCGACGTGACCGCGGTGGAGCCATCGGCGGTCATGCGGGAGCAGCGGCCTGCCGGTTCGGCGCCGTGCGTGGCCGCCGTGGCGGAGAGCCTGCCGTTCGGGGACCAGTCCTTCGACGTCGCGATGGCCGTCTCCACCGTTCACCACTGGGGGGACCCGACAGCGGGGCTGCGCGAGCTGCGGCGCGTGGCCCGCCACGTGGTGGTGCTCACCTTCGACACCGACGAGCCCGGATGGCAGGACCGGTTCTGGCTCACCCGCGACTACCTGCCCGAGTTCGCCACCGTACTCGCGGGGTTTCCCTCGCTTGCTGGGATGGCCGACGCGATCGGCGCCCGCGCTGAGCCGGTGCCCATCCCGTGGGACTGCGCCGACGGCCTGTTCGAGGCGTACTGGCGCCGACCTGAGGCGTATCTGGAGGACCACGTGCGCCGTGCGATGTCGGTGTGGACGAGGGTCGGGCCGGAGGTCGAGCAGCGGGCGGTGCGAAGCCTCGGCGACGACCTCGACTCGGGCCGGTGGGTCGAACGCAACAGCGACCTCGCCGACCGCGACGCGGCAGATCTCGGCCTCCGCCTGCTCGTAGCGTGACCCGCGCCGCACGCTCAGGATCACGGCGGCTTCCCATGTGCTGGGCTTCGCGGGATGCCGACTGTCCGCTTGGACGGGGGAGGGGGTGCGCGGGCCCAGAAGAAGCGGCTGTGTGCCGGCGCAGTAGCCGTGTTCGGCCCAGCCTGCGAGAACGATCTTGGATACCCTCGTTCTCCTGCTCCGCAGACACCCCTTGGATCACACCACCAGGAGGAACCGGTGTCACACCCGCAACTGCGCACCCCCGAGGAGAAGCTCGCCGACGCGAAGAAGCTGTTGAGGCTCCCGCGTATCGTCGTGATCTGCGGCTCCACCCGCTTCATGACCGAGATGAACGAGGCCGATCTGCGGGAGACCAAAGCCGGAAAGATCGTCGTCAAACCGGGCTGTGACATGAAGTCGCCGCACGAACTTTGGTCCGATCCGGTCGAGGCCGACGCGTTGAAGGTTCGACTCGACGATCTGCACCGGGCGAAGATCCGGCTCGCTGATGAGGTGCTCGTGGTCGGGGACTACATCGGAGACAGCACCCGAGCCGAAATCGCCTACGCCCGGTCGCTGGGCAGGCCCGTGCGGTTCACGCACCCCGAAGTCGACCCTGACGCCTGACCGCCGCTGCCCGCAGGACGGCGTTGTCGGTGGTGGCTGAGACGCTGGTCGGTATGAACGGCGATGAGCAGTTGCTGCGTGGCCGGGTGTACGGCTGCGACCACGACGACCCCAATCCCGGGCCACTCCCCGCTCGGACGTACGCCACGCTCGTCGGCGGCCCCTTGGACGGTCTGCTGCTGGATATCACCGGGTGGACGGCAGAGGAAATCGACGGTGGCGTCGCCCTGGCCACCGAGCTGTCGCGGTGGCCCGGCGGCCGGGCCCTGTACGACCCGAGGGCCGACGAGCCGCACGTGCGAGGCCCGGGAGTGGCCCGCCGTTTGCACTACTCCGGTGACACACCCTGACCACAGGCCGCCGACGGCAACTCATGAGTCGGTGCTGCGGTGCTGCGGTGCTGCGGTGCTGCGGTGCGTGAGGTGCGGGGTTGGGGGAACGCTGCATGACGCGCGGCGCGCATATGCCCCGTAATTCGCGCAAGTAACTCACATTTTGCGCGCTTGTAGGCGTGAAGTAAGGGCACATGTTGGCCAGGAGGTTGATAGCAATGGTTCCCCTGCTTCTGGTTCTTCTGCTGGCTCTGATCCTCTTCGGTGCGGGTTTCGCGCTGAAGGCACTGTGGTGGATCGCGGTGATCGTGCTCGTCGTGTGGCTGCTGGGCTTCGTCGTCCGTACGGCGGACGGTGGCGGCCGCAAAGGCCGCTGGTACCGCTGGTAGCCGATAGACGCCAGGCGCGATGAGCGCGCCATGCGAGAGGTGAGTGGGGCCCGGCCGGATACGGC
>NZ_JAJSZC010000153.1:15595-18942 GCF_036815105.1 Streptomyces sp. IBSBF 3136 | reverse complement strand
GATGAGGCGGATCGGGCGGACCACGCGGGTCGGGTGGGCGTCGGTCCCGGGCAAGGTCCGCGACACCGGCCGGACACCCATTGTTCCGTGTCCGTCAGGCGGACCGGGCGGGCGGAAGGCACTGGGTGCCGGATACGGTGGTGACACCATGAGCGCTTCGCAGACCTCCGAGGTCCCCACTCTCCTCGTCAAGATCTTCGGCAAGGACAGGCCGGGCATCACGGCCGGCCTCTTCGACACCCTCGCCGCCTACGCCGTCGACGTCGTCGACATCGAGCAGGTCGTCACCCGGGGCCGCCTGGTGCTGTGCGCGCTGGTCACCCACCCGCCGGCCGGCCTGGAGGGCGACCTGCGGGCGACGGTGCACAGCTGGGCCGAGTCGATGAAGATGCAGGCGGAGATCATCTCGGGACACGGCGACAACCGTCCCCGCGGTCTCGGGCGCTCCCTGGTGACGGTGCTCGGCCACCCGCTCACCGCCGAGTCGACGGCCGCCATCGCCGCCCGGATCGCCAAGGCCGGCGGCAACATCGACCGTATCTTCCGTCTCGCCAAGTACCCGGTGACCGCCGTGGAGTTCGCCGTCTCCGGGGTGGAGACCGAGCCGCTGCGCACGGCCCTGGCCTCGGACGCGGCGGCACTGGGTGTCGACATCGCCGTCGTCTCCGCCGGTCTGCACCGGCGCGCCCAGCGGCTGGTGGTCATGGACGTGGACTCGACCCTCATCCAGGACGAGGTCATCGAGCTGTTCGCGGCGCACGCCGGGTGCGAGGACAAGGTCGCCGAGGTGACGGCGGCGGCGATGCGCGGCGAGCTGGACTTCGAGCAGTCGCTGCACGCGCGCGTGGCGCTGCTGGAGGGGCTGGACGCCTCGGTGGTGGAGAAGGTGCGCAACGAGGTGCGGCTGACGCCGGGCGCGCGTACGCTCATCCGCACGCTGAAGCGCCTCGGCTTCCAAGTCGGCGTCGTGTCCGGCGGGTTCACCCAGGTCACGGACGATCTGAAGGAACGCCTCGGGCTGGACTTCGCGCAGGCCAACACGCTGGAGATCGTCGACGGCAGGCTGACCGGGCGGGTCACCGGCGAGATCGTGGACCGCGCGGGCAAGGCGCGGCTGCTGCGTCGGTTCGCCGCGGAGGCCGGGGTGCCGCTGGTGCAGACGGTGGCGATCGGTGACGGCGCCAACGACCTCGACATGCTGAACGCGGCCGGTCTCGGTGTCGCCTTCAACGCCAAGCCGGTGGTCCGCGAGGCCGCGCACACGGCCGTGAACTTCCCCTTCCTGGACACGGTGCTCTACCTGCTGGGCATCACCCGCGAAGAGGTCGAGGCGGCCGACACCCACGACGAGGGCTGAGCCGCCCGGCGGCGGCTCGCGCTCCGGAGACACGCGGTCCGAACCCGAGGGCTCCGGACGCGAAGGCCTCGGACGCGAGGAGGGCCCGGCACCGCGCGGTGCCGGGCCCTCCTGTCGTGCGTGCCGTCACTCGGAGGGCGCCCAGTAGTCCGTCAGGGTGGCCACACCCGGCTCCAGGCTCTTCCAGGTGCCGTCGAAGGTGAGCACCGCGAAGCCGGCGGCGGGGAAGCCACGGCGGTTCATCCGCTGCCGGGCGTCGCCCTCGGCGTCGCCGGCCAGGATCTCGGCCAGGCCGTGGACGCCCGGGTTGTGCCCGATCAGGATCGCGTTCCGCACGTCGTCCGGGATCTCGTTGAGCACGGCGATCAACTCGCCGGGCGAGGCCTCGTAGACCCGCTCCTCGTAGTGGGTCTTCGGCCGGTGCGCCAGTTCGTGGACGGCGAGCTTCCAGGTCTCACGGGTCCGGACCGAGGTGGAGCACAGGGCCAGGTCGAAGGTGACGGCGGTGTCGGCCAGCTTGCGTCCGGCGACGGCGGCGTCCATGCGGCCCCGCTCCGCGAGCGGGCGCTCATGGTCGGACACCGGGGGCCAGTCTGCTTTCGCATGCCGGAAGAGGACGATCTCACGGGGTTCTGCGACGCTCATGAGATCCAGCTTCGCATGAAACAGGCCACCCGGCGCAGGGAGTTGACATGCGATTTCACCGGATGCGCAGGCTCGGTGTCAGCGTGCGAGGAGCTGCTGCAGGCGTTCGAGGAGCTGGGTGATCGCCGGGTCGCCGCTCGCCGCGTGGGCCTGGGACGGGTTCAGTATCAGCCCGAACAGCGTGATGAAGGCGAGTGTCGGCAGGGCGAGCGCCCACCAGCGCAGCCGGATGTCGACGCCACCGCCCGAAGGCGCCGGGTGGGGCCGGGAGTGGGTGCGGGCCGGCATGGTCGCCTCCGTGGGGCATCGAGTGGTTCTGGCCGCCTGTCGCGGTCACACCTCGAAGCTACGGAATCCGGGGCCGCCGACCCATCCGGTGACCCACCCACTTGACCCTGACCCTGGCCCCCTAGGGGATGGTGGGGCCAGCCCCACCATCGGGCGCCGCGGCAGGGTCGGGCCGGATCAGGACGAGGTGAGGTCAGGGCGAGGCGATCGTCGCGATGATGGCGATGATCACGAAGATGGCGAGGAACGAGCCGAAGACGAGCAGCATCTTCTTCTGGCCGTTCTGGGGGTTCGGGTCGAGCACGGGCATGCGGCCAGTGTCCCACCTCCCGCGCCCGCCCCTCGCCCCGGGGTGCGGCCGGCCTCAGCGTGTCGCCGCGGCCTCGTCCTCCACGACGCGGTCGCGGCCGGCCAGGAAGCCCACGACCATCTGGGGCAGCATCAGGGCCGCCATCAGGGCGATCGGCAGGCCCCAGCCGCCGCTGTGCTGGTAGAGGACGCCGACCAGCAGCGGTCCGGGGATGGAGATCAGGTAGCCGGTGCTCTGGGCGAAGGCGGACAGCTGCCCCACGCCGGGCCCGGTACGGGCGCGCATCCCGACCATCGTCAGCGCCAGCGGGAACGCGCAGTTGGAGATGCCGAGCAGCACCGCCCAGGCCCAGGCGCCGGCGGCCGGAGCGAAGTACAGGCCCGCGTACCCGGCGAGGCCGCAGGCGCCCAGGACCAGCACGATCGGCCCCTGGTGGGGCAGCCGGGTGGCCACCCGCGGGATCACGAAGGCCAACGGCACGCCCATCACCATGGTGACGGCCAGGAGGATGCCCGCGGTGCCGGCCGGGACACCGGCGTCCCGGAAGATCTGCGCCATCCAGCCCATGGTGATGTAGGCGGCGGTGGCCTGGAGCCCGAAGAAGACGGCGAGCGCCCAGGCGGTGCGGCTGCGGGTGATGCGCAGCGGGGCCGGGGCCTGCTGCCGCCGCTCCCCGGCCGGGCTTCCGGGCTCCGGGGCCGGGGCGGGGAAAGCCTCCCACGCCCGCCCCGGCGCACGGTGTGTGCC
>NZ_JAJSZC010000153.1:0-15572 GCF_036815105.1 Streptomyces sp. IBSBF 3136 | reverse complement strand
GGTCCGGGGGCGGCTCCCCGGTCCCGCACCAGCGGCAGCCAGGGCAGTACGGCGGCGGCCGCGAGCCCGGCCCAGACGGCGAGGCCGGGCCGCCAGCCGCCGCCCAGTGCGTGGGTGACGGGCACCGTCAACGCGGCGGCGGAGGAGGTGCCGAGGGCCAGGGCCATGGAGTACAGGCCGGTCATGGAGCCGACCCGGTCGGGGAACCAGCGCTTGACGATGACGGGCATGAGCACGTTGCTGACGGCGATGCCCATCAGGGCGAGCGCGCTCGCGGCCAGGAAGCCCGCCGTGCCGCCCGCGTAGGGCCGTATCAGCAGGCCGGCGGCGATGGCGACCATGCCGGCGCACACCACGGCGGCCGGTCCGAAGCGCCGGGCCAGCCGGGGCGCGGTGACACCGAAGACGGCGAAGCAGAGCGGGGGCACGGACGTGAGCAGTCCGGCCACGCTGCCGCTCATGCCGAGCCCGTCGCGCACCTCCTCCAGGAGCGCGCCGAAGCTCGTGATGGCCGGCCGGAGGTTCAGCGCGGCCAGCACGATGCCGACCACGACGAGCCGGTTCGCCCACGCGCGCGTGCGGGGTGTTTCGTCTGTGCGCGGGACGGTGGCGGCACCGCGTTCGGTCGAAGGCATCGACGTACGGGTGTCCACGGTCCGCGTTTCCTCACCAGCCATGTCGGCCATCATAGAATCATGGGATGATTGGTTGTCCAATGTCGGGGTCACTTCTCCCCCGCCCAGCGTGCGAAGGTGTGCCATGCCCCTGAGCCACCCGCGCCGGTCGGCGCTGTCCGAACAGGTCATCGCCGAGCTGCGCAACCAGATCGCGTCCGGCGAGTGGCCGGTCGGCTCCCGCATCCCGACCGAGCCCGAGCTGGTCGAACAGCTCGGGGTCGCCCGGAACACCGTGCGCGAGGCCGTCCGCGCGCTCGCGCACAACGGGCTGCTGGACATCCGCCAGGGCTCGGGCACGTACGTGGTGGCGACGAGCGAGCTCGCGGGCGTGATGCACCGCCGGTTCGCGGACGCCGACCCCCGGCACATCGCCGAGCTGCGCTCGACGCTGGAGTCGGCGGCGGCCCGGCTGGCCGCCGAGCGGCGTACGGAGAAGGACCTCAAGCAGCTCGACGCGCTCCTGGTGCGGCGCGAGGAGGCGTGGGAGACCGGCGACGCGGAGGCGTTCGTGACCGCCGACGCGACCTTCCACCTGGCGGTGGTGGCCGCCTCCCACAACGACGTCATGACGGCGATGTACGCCGACCTGGGCGAGGTGCTGCGGGACTGGCTTCGCGCGGACGTCGGCGCCGACCTGACGCCGGAGACGTACATGGAGCACACCCGGCTGGTGGACGCGATCCGCACCGGCGACGCCGAGGCCGCCGCGACGCAGGCCGCGAGCTACCCGTTCCTGTGCCGGCCGGGACGGCTCAGCGCGCCTTCTGGTGGCTGATCCACGCCGAGCCGACTTCCTTCCAGCACCGTCCGGTCAGCCGTACGGTCATGGCGGCCGCGGCGTCCGCCGGGGCGCTGTCGGTGTCGATGTCCCACCAGCGGGCGCACTCGATGTGCAGCCGTACCCGGTCGGTGTCGACGTAGGGGTTGTGGCAGTAGGCCACGACGTGGGAGCCGTGGACGGCGGTGCGGCAGGCGGCACCGAACAGGCGCGGCGCGGGCGGCTTGCCGTCGGACACGCGCGCGTGGGACATCGCGTCGTACGGCAGTGAAAGGACGAGGGCTACGGCCACGGTCACCGGGGCCAGGCTGCGGGACAGGCGCACAAGGGGACCTCCTCGGCCGGGCTGCGGAGGGAATGCGCGGGGTGAACCCGTAGTCCAGAGTGCGCCGCCGGCCCCGGGCACCGCCCGGCCGGATGGGCCGAACGAGTGACGCCCCGCTCCCGCGCGGTGCGGGGAACGGGGCGTCGGGGCAGGGCCGGGATCAGGCGCCGATGGCGTGCAGACCGCCGTCCACGTGGACGATCTCGCCCGTGGTCTTCGGGAACCAGTCGCTCAGCAGGGCGACGACGCCGCGGCCGGCCGGCTCCGGGTCCTTCAGGTCCCACTCCAGGGGCGCGCGGCTGTCCCAGACGGACGCCAGCTCCGCGAAGCCCGGGATGGACTTGGCGGCCATGGAGCCGATCGGGCCCGCCGAGACCAGGTTGCAGCGGATGTTCTGCTTGCCCAGGTCGCGGGCCATGTAGCGGCTGGTGGCCTCCAGGGCGGCCTTGGCCGGGCCCATCCAGTCGTACTGCGGCCAGGCGTACTGGGCGTCGAAGGTGAGGCCGACGACCGAGCCGCCGTTCTGCATCAGCGGCAGGCAGGCCATGGTCAGCGACTTCAGGGAGTACGCCGAGACGTGCATGGCGGTGGCGACCGACTCGAACGGCGTGTTCAGGAAGTTGCCGCCGAGGGCGTCCTGCGGGGCGAAGCCGATGGAGTGGACGACACCGTCGAGGCCGCCGAGCTCCTCGCCGACCACGTCCGCGAGGCGCCCGAGGTGCTCGTCGTTGGTGACGTCGAGCTCGATGACCTTGGTGGGCTTGGGCAGCTTCCGGGCGATGCGCTCGGTGAGCGTGGGACGCGGGAACGCGGTGAGGATGATCTCCGCGCCCTGCTCCTGGGCCAGCTTGGCGGTGTGGAAGGCGATGGACGACTCCATCAGCACACCGGTGATCAGGACGCGCTTGCCCTCGAGGATTCCGCTCATGGTGATCAGTGACCCATTCCCAGTCCGCCGTCTACGGGGATGACGGCTCCAGTGATGTACGAGGCGTCGTCCGAGGCGAGGAACCGCACCGCCGCGGCGATCTCCTCCGGCTGCGCGTACCGGCCGAGCGGCACCTGCGAGACGATGCCCTCGCGCTGCTGCTCGGTGAGCACCTTGGTCATGTCGGTGTCGACGAAACCGGGCGCGACGACGTTGAAGGTGATGTTGCGCGAACCCAGCTCACGGGCGAGGGAGCGCGAGAAGCCGACCAGGGCGGCCTTGGAGGCGGCGTAGTTCGCCTGGCCCGCGGAGCCGAGCAGGCCGACCACCGAGGAGATCAGTATGACGCGGCCCTTCTTGGCGCGGAGCATCCCGCGGTTGGCGCGCTTGACGACGCGGAAGGTGCCGGTGAGGTTGGTGTCGATGACCGAGGTGAAGTCCTCCTCGGACATGCGCATCAGGAGCTGGTCCTTGGTGACGCCGGCGTTGGCGACGAGGACCTCGACCGGACCGTGCTGGTCCTCGATCTCCTTGTAGGCCTGCTCCACCTGCTCGGCGTCGGTGATGTCGCACCTGACGGCGAGGAAGCCGGCCGGCGGCTCACCCGAGCGGTACGTGATCGCGACCTTGTCGCCGGCGTCGGCGAAAGCGCGGGCGATGGCGAGGCCGATGCCCCGGTTTCCTCCGGTGACGAGAACCGAGCGGCTCAACGGATCACCCTTTCGATAGCGGTCTGCAGCGGTCCGACACCCGCCCGAACACCTCGATGACAGGCGGCTTCATCGAAAACCTATCGGTAGCGCCCCTGCGGTGGGGAAGCGGGCACCGACAGTGGCTGAAGTGCGTCGCTGTCGGGTCCCTACAGTTTCGCCCAGCGCCGATGGGCCCGGATCAGGGCCGTGCAGAAGGCGGCGAGGGTGTCGTCACGCAGTGCTCCACGGTGAGCGAGGATGTTCCTGACCCTGACCAGGTCCTTCAGCAGGGCCTCTTCCTCGGCGGGAAAGGCGAGTGCGCCGTCGTACTGGGCCGCGAGCAGCGTTCCCACCTCCAGCTGCCGGAAGGCCTCCTCCGGACGGTCCCGGAAGCCGGCCGGGGGACGCTGACTGTAAGTCGCTACGACCGTGTCGAGAGGCTTGGTCGCGTATCTGACTCCGAGCCGGGCCAGCTGATCCCGGGTCTCCTCGATCCAGGGGGACACCACCCGCTGCTGGGCCTGTCCCACGAGTGCGGTGAGCTCGATCGGCCTGGTACCGCGGTGCGCGGCGGTCCCGTCGGCCGTGTACCAGCCGGCCGGATGGCGGCGCAGCATGCCGTCCCACGACTGGACGACCCCCTCGGACCAGGCCGAACGCAATCTGGATGCCGGGCGCCGGCGCGTTCCGGCGTCCTGGGGCGCGTCGGGGCATGCCCCGGCCCGGGTGATCAGCGCCGCGTCCAGGCAGGAGCGCAGCGCCGGGTCCAGCCGGCTCGCCGTGCCGTCCCAGGTGTCGGTCAGTCGACGGGCGAGCGGGAGATCGAACGCGGCCAGCTCAGTGATCACCTCGTCGCGTACGGCCGCCACGATGCGCTGTTCGAGCGTTCCGGCCGGGGCGGGACGCCTGGCCGCCGCTACAGCGAGGGCGGTGTCGAGGCGGCCCACGGAGCCCCACCACCAGTGCACGGCCGCGGTCGCGATGTCCCGGTCCAGTTCGTCGGTCAGGGTCTCGGGAACATCCCTCAGTCGCGACACGACCAGCAGTCGGGGACGTTCGTGGGGCGGAAGGCCCGCGTCCTTCACCGCGGCGGTGAGAGAACGCAGGAGCCGTTCGACGGCACCGCCCCTGCCGGTGCCCTGGGGACCGCCCGGCGCGGGTTGCCCCGTGTCCTCCGGTTCGCGCCAGGCCCGTAGGCCGATCACGGGCCGCCAGCGGCCTGTCCGGTCCGTCAGCCGTGCCACGACCTCCGCAGGACTCACGGCGAGCTCTTTGCCCAGCCGTTCGAACAGTGCCGGAACCGGATGCTCGCGTACGGGTGAGGTCGTCGTCCGCGCGGGCGCGGGCGTGTCCCAGCCGATGTCGTACCCGCCGTCGAAGTCGAGGTCGGGCAGGCCGTCCCAGGCCTCCTGCTCCTCCCAGGGGACCGCGTGGTGAGCCAGAGACCGGTCCGACGGCTCGCCGGTGCCAGGACCCCGGGGCGTGGGGATCGGCAGCACCGTCGGCGGCTGCACGTCCAGGCGGTCCGGAGCGGTCTGCAAGGCAGCCCGAAACAGCTCCTCGGCGTCTCCTGTCTGGACCAGATGGTCCGGCAGCAGCCACAGGCAGTTCAGACCGGCCTCGAGATCGGCTGCGATGGCCTCGATCTGTCCCCTGACCCCCGGCAGCGCGAGGAGCGTGCTGCCGTCCTGCCCCATGGTCACGTGGTCTCCGCGGCGCGTACCCGCAGGGCGCGGAAGGTGACCGGGTCCACCGCCATCCCCTTGTCGACCTCGTCGATGACTCCGAGCTGGTCCAGGTGGGCCAGCCACTCCTGGGTCTCCGGGGCCGACAGGCCGGTGGCCGCCTCGACGTCGTCCACGGGAACGCCCTGTCCCTCCTCGACGTACGCGATCCACATGTCCAGCAGCGAGAGGTCCCGCGCGTTGAGCCCGGACTGCCTGATGTGGGCGGTCACGTTGGCGGGCAGCACCGTGGAGGTGCGGATGCGGTCGAGGGCGTCGTCGAGGGTCGCACCCCGCAGCGACACGTCCGCGACCGCGATCTCCGTCCAGTAGGGCCAGCCCGAGGTCGCCTCCGTGAGCCTGCGACGATCCTCGCGGGAGACGAACGGGCACTCCGGCCAGGCCCGCAGGGAGTCCGCCGTCCAGCGCCGGGGCTGCAGGGTCCGTACCCGTAGGCGCCGGCCCGCGTCACTGGCCCTGAGAGCGCCGACGGCCTCCGCTCCGGCCAGGACGAGGATGGAGCGGCTCTGCTTCTCCTTGCGTCCTTCGTTCTGCGGGACGTGTTCGTCGGCTGCCGGTCCGGCGAAGTCGACGCAGAGTCGCAGCTCCTCGCTCAGCTCTTCAGCGCTCTTCCCTCGCAGGTCGGCGAGGACGACATGGCCCGCCCGTGAACGGGCCGCCCCCGCGGCCCCCAGGACGGAGCCGAGGTCCGCGCCGGGCTCGGCGCGGACGACCTTCACTCCGCGCCCCTCGGCGAAGGCGGCGACAGCACGCAGTACCAGTTCGGGTCGGTGCAGTTCGGTCGTCGACACCACCGAGACGCCAGGCTGCGCGGCCTCGTGGAGTTGCCCCTCGGTCAACGGGCTGTACAGCAGGACCCCGGTGGCGCGCTCGCGGCCGAGGATGCGCCGCGCGGCCCGCGGGTTGTAGTCATAGGGCAGGCCGAACTCCGTCTCGTGGAGTTCCACCTCCAGTTCCTCACGCGTCCCGAGCATGTTCACGACGTTCGGGCTGCGTACGGCGAAGCGTGCGCGGTCACCGAGGCGGATCAGCAACCCGAGCCCGACCATCTCGGTGAGGTAGATCTCGGCCTGCTGGACGCCGCACTCCTCGAACCCCTCGGGCCAGGCCTCGCGGGCCAGGTCCAGCAGTTCCTTGGCGCTGTAGTCGCCGCGGTAACCGTCCTCGAGGCTGCGCAGGGCGATGACCAGCGCGAGCACTCGATAGCGGTCTTCGAGGTTGATGGTGAACCGCAGGCGCTCGGCGATTCTGCGCCGCAGTGTCTCCGACGCCGCGACCTCCTGCACGTCCTGGTCCGTGATGGCCGTGGCTCGGTCCGTCACGACGTAGGGCCGCGAGTGCAGTGTGCGCACCAGCTCGCTGCAGAAGATCTGGACGATGTTCGCCTGGTAGTTGGTGATGGCGAGGATGCGCCAAACCAGCTCCGGGCGCTCGAACGCGTAGCCGAGCGCGGCCATGGGCTCGGTGACGAGCTTGAGCGCTGCCTGCTGCTTGAGGGGGCCCACGAGGACGTCGGGTCCGCCGTGCACGGTGGACACGTTGGAGAGGGCACCGAAGCGCTGGACCTGGTGGAGACCAGCGAAGACGATCTTGAATCGTCTGTCCGTGCGCTCCAGGAGCTGCTGGAACCGCTTGACGTTCGGGAACGTCGACTCGCCGCCCATCTTGAACGTCCTGCGCGAGTCCGCTGTCAGGAAGGCGTCCGCCTCGTCCGCGAGGACGAGCAGCCGCCGCGACTCGTCCGCGTCGAGCCATTCCCCGAGCCGACGGGCTATGACGTCCGGGCCGGCCTGTTCGGACACCTTGTTGCTGAACACACCCCGCCGTTTGAGCTCCTCGGCGAGCAGGCTCCAGATCTTGTCGGGCGCCTCGGCCTGGCCGATCTCCGACTTCAGCAGATCCAGGTAGACCGCGACGTAGTTGTCCGACCTGCTGGGGAAGATCCTGGCGACCCTGCGCAGCAGGGCAGACTTGCCGAGCTGCCGGCCTCCGTACAGGAAGAGGCCGCCACGCGGGTCCATGACCTCGCGCATCTCCTCGTCCCGTCCGTAGAAGACCTCTGGCGGGACCAGACCCGCGACGAAGGGCGTGTACGGGTTGTACGCGGCCCAGGGCAGGGTGACACGCTGCAGCGCCCGGAAGCTGCCCGGGGCGCGGGCGGCCATCCAGCCGACCACCGCGGGGTCCACCACCAGCGCCTGCTGGGCACCGGAGCGTGACGCGTCGGCCAGACGGCGCCGCCCTTCGGTGCCGAGCGGGTGCAGGTACAGCACGATGTTCGCGTCGACGTCGGCGTCCTCCAGATGGGCGAGCGGGCCGTTCGCCCGCTGCTCCTCCCAGATGAGCTGGATCGTGTACGACGTGGCCTGGGAGCCGAGCGCGGCCACGTAGCCGGTGCGTTCGGCGACCCTGGCCTTCACCTTGAACCGGCGCACACCCTGAGTGCGTGTCTCGACGACGGGCTGGCTGGCGGGTTCGAGTCCCAGCAGCCGCAGCACGCGCGGCAGATGCTGTTGCCATTCACTGTTGCGCCCGTGCCGGGTGCACAGCGCCTTCCAGGAACGCAAGCCCAGGTCCGCGGCCTCCGTCAGCCCGCCGCCCGAGCCGTATCCCGTCGCCCACCATTCGGCGTCGACTCCGTCGCCGCCCGGCCGCGGGACGCCCGGACCGGTCAGGCCCGTGACGAAGGCGGCCAGTTCGGCGCCGTCGTCGTCGGGCCGCTCGGGCAAGGACTTCCCTCCCCGCGCGAGCGCCAGGAACTCCTCGGCGGTCACCGTGTCGCCCTCGGTGATGAGCTTGGTGATGCGTTCGTAGTCCGCCTGGTTCAGCGGGCGGCCCTGGACCAGCCGCAGTTGCTCCAGTTCCTGGCGCTGCCGTCGTGTCGAGCCCTGCACCAGCTGGGACAGTTCCTGGGCCAGTCCTTCGAGCCGGTCGAGGGCGTAGCGGTACCGGCCGGCCTCCTCGCCGTGCGCGAACTCCTGCAGGCGACCGGTGAAATGGCGCTCCTGGTCCGGGGCGAGCAGGTTGAGTGTCCGCATCTGGGCGAGCAGACCCGCCGCCCGGGTGTGCTGCCGACGGACGGTCTCCCGCCAGTTCTCCTCCGCCTGCTGCAGGCGTCGCTCGGCCCCGCCCATCCACTCGGTGTCCGTGACGCCGAAGCCGCTCCGGTCGAGGCGCACGGCTTCGACCAGGGCGCGCGCCAGGTGGAGGTCGCCCCTCTTGAGGTAGCGGCGCAGAGCCTGTTCGGTGTCGGCGGGCGCCATCAGCGCGGCCATGCGCCGAGCCGTGCGCGGGTCGTCCAGATCGGGCAGGCCGTGGGTGTCGCGGGGCACGTCGGGCAGTGCAAGCAGACAGTCGGCCGGGGGACGGCGCTCCGCCCCGTCCCCGCCAGGGCGGCCATCGGACGCCGTGGGCTGCACCTCGCCCTCCAGCCACTGGTGCAGGAGCAGCAGTGCTGCTCCGCCCACGCCGGGCGGCGCTTCCACGTCCCGCAGGTCCCTTCGCGCGGAGGCCAGTTCCGGGATGCCGGACTGTCCGGGCCCGGAGGGCCGCGACAGATTGGCGACGACAGCGTCAGCCTTGGTCAGCAGGTCCGACACGGAACGGCAGGCGGCGTGCAGCTGGCGCAGGGCACCGGCGGTGATCGGTTCCTTGGCCTGCTTCGGCGTACGGAACCGGCTGTCGGTCTGCTCGATCAGGCGGTCGACCTCGTCGCTGCTGCGCAGTTGTTCGGCGCGTGCCCGGAAGCCGGCGGCGGGCTGCGTGCCGTTGTCCACCCATTGGATGACGTCCCGCAGAGCCAGGCCGAGTTCGCCCATGGGGCCGACCAGGTACTGCAGGACGCGGGTGGCACGCTGGTACATCGTCTTGCGCCGGGCGAGACCGTCGAGCAGCTGCCGCGCCTGCACGCCGAGTTCCTCTTCGAGGTCGTGCTCCTGGTTCAGCACGTCGTCGGCGTGTCGCGCGGCGGGATCGAACAACCGTCCGTTGCGAACGGCCGCGACGAGTACGGTGAGCAGTTCCTGCCAGGGTGCGGCCAGCCCGGCAGGGGCGGCGAAGTCACTGACCAGGACATGCGGCCAGCACGCCGTCAGTCCGGCGCGAAGGGCGGCGACAAGGGCGACGACGTAGGCGTCGCGGTCGGGGGCCAGCGCCGCGGGGTCGATGTCGTGCAGAATCTGCACCTCCGTGGCTTCCGACTCGGTTGCGCAGCGGAAGGCCGCGGCGGCGAAGGCGAGGGCCTGGGCCCGCATGGCGGGCTCGGCCGAGGCTTCCGTCATCCAGTAAGCCTCGGCGAGCCGTCCGTCGCGAACCAGCCGGACCACCGGCGGTTCCTGACCGGTCTCCCACGGCGCTTGCACGTCCCAGTCGGCGTCCGCCACCGAGGCGGGCCACGGTTCCTGTTCGACGAGGTCGAAATCGGTCGCGGCCTTCTGCTCCTGCGGCTCGTCCTCCTCGGGCGTCGGGTGCGGTGCCGCTTCTTCGACGACCGTGGCGGAGCTGTGGCCGGCACTGTCGGTGCCGTCACCGGTGCCGGAGCCCTCCGCGTCGCGGGCACCGTCATCGACCGGTACGGTCGCGGCCGTCGCGGGCGGTGCGTCCGCGGGGCTCACCGAAGGAGTGCCGGCGTTCGCGGCTTCCGCGGCGGTGTCAGCGGTCGCCTCCGGCTCGACCCGTCGGATGGGGCCGGCCGGGGCGAGTACCTCCTGCTCGTCCTCACCCGTGGCCGTACCGCTTTCGCCGTCGTCTCCCCTCTCCGGTGTCGCGGCCGGCAGCGGCGCGTCTTCCTCGGGGTCCGCCGACGACTCGGCGGCCACGGCGTCGTCCGCTTCCTCCGGCTCGGCCGGCGTCGGCGGCTCCGTGCCCTTCTGGCCCAGCGTCTTGGCGACTTCGTCGATCTGCGCGACCACCCGGTCGCGCAGCATGCTGAGCATCGCCGCCTCGTCCGGGTCCTTGGCGGCGCCGATCAACGCGTCGTACGAGTGCGCTCTTTCCCTCAGAGCCGTCAGTTCGGCACGGGACGCCTCCAACCGCGCGCGCTCGGCGGTCAGCCACGCGTAGTCGGACTCGTCCGGCCAGTCGACACCGGCGTCAGCGGACCGGTCCGCGACACGGTCACGCCGCTCGGCCCACATCGCCAGTGACTCAGCCAGCTTGCGGGGCTCGGCCGGCCTGCGACCGCTTGCGACAGCGTCGGCCGCGGTCCGCAGGGCGGTCGTCAACTTCTGCCCGAGGGATTCGAGTTCGGTGAGCGCCGCGTCCAGGGACGGCCCGCCGTCCAGAGGGCCCTCGAGCGGGCGTATCGCCCCGTCCGGCCGCTGCCCGTCCTCGGCCCCAGATCCGGCCACCCCGTTCACCCGCTCTTCGTTCGCCTGGTCGCCGACCGAAGGCCCTGTGACCGTCACAACTCTCCCTAGGGTCTCGGCTGGGTTCGAGGGTGGCTGCAGGTCCGCTGCCGCCTGCAGGGTGTCCGCGTGCTCCCGCGCCATGTGCCCGGCCGGCAACGACTCCGGCTCAGCGGAGAGCAGACCGTACAACGCACACCGGGCCAGCGGGGGTTCCAGCACTTCCAGCATGGTCCGCAGCTGATGGATCGTCGGCTCCTGGACCACCGCGACGGGACAGCCGTACTCGTCGATCAGCGCACGGCAGGCCCAGGCCAGCCCGCATCTGGCGACGGAAACCAGCTGCGGTTGCTTCGCACGGGTGATCCACACGCGGAAGCTGTTCACCTCGCGCCGTGTGATCGGCGCGCGGCTGCGACTCTCCTGACGGCAGCCACAGGACTGATTCCGCAGACACTGGTGCCACGTCAACAAGCTGCGTATCTCCGGCTCGTCCAGCGACGACAGCCAGACACGAAAGCCCGTTCCCCACCCTTGCATGGCGTCATGATGCCACCACGTCGTGACGCTGGGTATGTGACTGGGGCAATCCCAGCGGTGATTCCGCGGACGCTCCCACGACTGCCGCGCAGGCGTTCGGACGTCTCGCACGCCATACTGCTCTGATGCGTCCACCTGTTGGACATTCACGGGCGCCGAAGAGAACCCGACGACTTGGGGGAGAGCCTCCTGTGGCACACGGCATCGATCCGACTTTCCTGGCGCTTCCGCTAAGGTCCCTCGCCGACGCCGCGCTCGCGCGTGCGCGGGCGCTCGGGGCCGAGCACGCGGACTTCCGGTTCGAGCGGGTGCGCAGCGCGTCCTGGCGGCTGCGGGACGCCAAGCCGGCGGGTTCGTCGGACACCACCGACCTCGGGTACGCGGTCCGGGTCGTGCACGGCGGCACGTGGGGCTTCGCGTCCGGGGTCGACCTGACCCTGGACGCGGCCGCCAAGGTCGCCTCGCAGGCGGTGGCGATGGCGAAGCTGTCCGCGCAGGTGATCAGGGCGGCGGGGTCCGAGGAGCGGGTGGAGCTGGCCGACGAGCCGGTGCACGCCGACCGGACGTGGATCTCGTCGTACGAGATCGACCCGTTCTCGGTGCCGGACGAGGAGAAGGCCGCACTGCTCGCGGAGTGGAGCTCGCGGCTGCTGGCGGCGAACGGCGTGAACCACGTGGACGCCTCGCTGCTCACCGTGCACGAGAACAAGTTCTACGCGGACACGGCCGGGACCGTGACCACCCAGCAGCGGGTGCGGCTGCACCCGCAGCTCACGGCGGTCTCGGTGGACGAGTCGAGCGGTGAGTTCGACTCGATGCGGACCATCGCGCCGCCGGCCGGGCGCGGCTGGGAGTACCTGACCGGGACCGGCTGGGACTGGGACGGCGAGCTGGAGCGCATCCCGGAGCTGCTGGCCGAGAAGATGCGGGCGCCGAGCGTGGAGCCGGGTCTGTACGACCTGGTGGTCGACCCGTCCAACCTGTGGCTGACCATCCACGAGTCCATCGGGCACGCCACCGAGCTGGACCGGGCGCTCGGCTACGAGGCCGCCTACGCCGGCACCTCCTTCGCCACCTTCGACCAGCTCGGCAAGCTGAAGTACGGCTCCGAGCTGATGAACGTCACCGGCGACCGCACCGCCGACCACGGCCTGGCGACCGTCGGCTACGACGACGAGGGCGTCGAGGCGCAGTCCTGGGACCTGGTGAAGGACGGCACGCTCGTCGGCTACCAGCTGGACCGCAGGATCGCGCGGCTGACCGGGTTCGAGCGGTCCAACGGGTGCGCGTTCGCCGACTCCCCCGGCCACGTCCCGGTGCAGCGCATGGCCAACGTGTCGCTGCGGCCGGACCCGGCCGGGATGTCCACCGAGGACCTGATCGGCGGCGTCGACCGGGGCATCTACGTGGTCGGCGACCGGTCCTGGTCGATCGACATGCAGCGGTACAACTTCCAGTTCACCGGGCAGCGCTTCTTCCGGATCGAGAACGGGCGGATCACCGGGCAGCTCAAGGACGTCGCCTACCAGGCCACGACCACCGACTTCTGGGGCTCGATGGCGGCCGTCGGCGGCCCGGGGACGTATGTGCTGGGCGGCGCCTTCAACTGCGGCAAGGCGCAGCCGGGCCAGGTCGCCGCCGTGTCCCACGGGTGCCCCTCCGCCCTGTTCAAGGGCGTCAACATTCTGAACACCACGCAGGAGGCCGGTCGATGAGCGCCCGTACCCACAAGCCGCACGAGGTCGTCGAGCAGGCACTGGCGCTGTCCCGGGCCGACGGCTGTGTCGTCATCGCCGACGAGCACTCCACCGCCAACCTGCGCTGGGCGGGCAACGCGCTCACCACGAACGGTGTCACGCGCGGCCGGACGCTGACGGTGATCGCGACCGTGGACGGGCAGGAGGGCACCGCCGCCGGAGTCGTCTCGCGGTCCGCCGTGACCGCCGAGGAACTGGAGCCGCTGGTGCGGGCCGCCGAGGCCGCCGCGCGCGGTGCCGGTCCCGCGGAGGACGCCCAGCCGCTGGTCGGCGGTGTCCCGGAGTCCCCGGACTTCACCGACGCGCCCGCCGAGACCTCCTCCGCCGCCTTCGCGGACTTCGCGCCCGCGCTCGGCGAGGCCTTCGCACGCGCGCGTGCCGGGGGCCGCGAGCTGTACGGCTTCGCCAACCACGAGCTGGTCTCGACGTACGTCGGCACGTCCACCGGGCTGCGCCTGCGGCACGACCAGCCCACCGGCACGCTGGAGCTGAACGCCAAGTCCCCGGACCGCACCCGCTCGGCGTGGGCGGGCCGGTCCACCCGGGACTTCAAGGACGTCGACCCCGGCGCCCTGGACGCCGAGCTGGCCGTGCGCCTCGGCTGGGCCGAGCGGCGGGTGGAGCTGCCGGCGGGCCGGTACGAGACGCTGCTGCCGCCGACCGCGGTCGCGGACCTGCTCATCTACCAGCTCTGGTCGGGCTCCGGCCGGGACGCGGCCGAGGGCCGGACGGTGTTCTCCCGGCCGGGCGGCGGCACCCGGGTCGGCGACCGGCTGAGCGAGCTGCCGCTGTCGCTGCGCAGCGACCCGAACGAGCCGGGCCTCGAGTGCGCGCCCTTCGTGGTCGCCCACTCCTCCGGCGGCGACCAGTCCGTGTTCGACAACGGGCTGCCGGTGCGGCCCACCGACTGGATCCACGAGGGTGTGCTCAGGCACCTGACCACCACCCGGCACAGCGCGGGCCTGACCGGGCTGCCGGTCGCCCCGGCGCCCGGCAACCTGATCCTGGACGGCGGCCGGGACCGCTCGCTGGAGGACATGGTCGCGGACACCGAGCGCGGGCTGCTGCTGACCTGCCTGTGGTACATCCGCGAGGTGGACCCGGCGACGCTGCTGCTCACCGGGCTGACCCGGGACGGCGTCTACCTCGTGGAGAACGGCGAGGTGACCGGGCAGGTGAACAACTTCCGGTTCAACGAGTCGCCGGTGGACCTGCTCGGCCGGGCGGTGGAGGCCGGGCGCACCGAGAAGACGCTGCCGCGCGAGTGGAGCGACTGGTTCACCAGGGCCGCGATGCCCGCGCTGCGGATCCCCGATTTCAACATGAGCTCTGTCAGCCAGGGCGTATAACCTCGTAGGCGGCTGTCACCCGACCGCCCCACGATCACCGAGGAGACACGAGAACCGTGACGGACATCGTCGACGAGCTGAAGTGGCGTGGGCTGTTCGCCCTGTCCACCGACGAGGACGCCTTGCGCAAGGCGCTCGCGGACGGTCCCGTCACGTTCTATTGCGGCTTCGACCCGACGGCGCCGTCGCTGCACGTGGGGCATCTGGTGCAGGTGCTCACCGTGCGCCGGCTCCAGCAGGCCGGGCACCGGCCGCTGGCGCTGGTCGGCGGCGCGACGGGCCTGATCGGCGACCCGCGCCCCACCGCCGAGCGCACGCTGAACGACCCGGAGACGGTGGCCGGCTGGGTCGGCAGGCTGCGCGGCCAGATCGAGCCGTTCCTGTCCTTCGAGGGCGAGAACGCGGCGGTCATGGTGAACAACCTCGACTGGACCGCGGGCCTCTCCGCGATCGAGTTCCTGCGGGACATCGGCAAGCACTTCCGCGTCAACAAGATGCTGACCAAGGACTCCGTGGCCCGCCGCCTGGAGTCCGACCAGGGCATCAGCTACACCGAGTTCAGCTACCAGATCCTGCAGGGCATGGACTTCCTGCAGCTGTACCGGCGGTACGGCTGCACGCTCCAGCAGGGCGGCAGCGACCAGTGGGGCAACCTCACGGCCGGGCTCGACCTGATCCACCGGCTGGAGCCGGACGCCGAGGCGCACGCCCTGGCGACCCCGCTGATGACCAAGGCGGACGGCACCAAGTTCGGCAAGACCGAGGGCGGGGCCGTCTGGCTCGACCCGGAGATGACGACGCCGTACGCGTTCTACCAGTTCTGGCTGAACGTGGACGACCGGGACATCTCGAAGTACATGCGCATCCTGTCCTTCAGGTCCCGTGAGGAGCTGGAGGAGCTGGAGCGGCAGACCGAGGAGCGTCCGCAGGCCCGCGCCGCGCAGCGCGCGCTGGCCGAGGAGCTGACGACGCTGGTGCACGGCGCCGACCAGACGGCCGCCGTGATCGCCGCGTCCCGGGCCCTGTTCGGCCAGGGTGAGCTGGCCGAGCTGGACGAGCGGACGCTGGCGGCCGCGCTGTCGGAGGTGCCGCACGTCCGGGTCGCCGAGCTGGGTCCGGTGGTGGACCTGTTCGCCGAGGTCGGTCTGGTGGCCAGCAAGTCGGCCGCCCGCCGGACGGTCAAGGAGGGCGGTGCCTACGTGAACAACGCGAAGGTCACCGCCGAGGACGCCGTCCCGGCGAAGGAGGAGCTGCTGCACGGGCGGTGGCTGGTGCTGCGGCGCGGGAAGAAGAACCTGGCCGCGGTCGAGGTCACCGGCGCCTAGGCGCCCAGGACGTGCCGGAGGGGGGGGGCCCCCCCGGGGGGCGCCCCCCCCCCCCCCCCCGACAAGCTGTCCTGGGCCTTCTCGCACCAGACACTGCCGGACCGGGTGGAC
>NZ_JAJSZC010000152.1:0-18958 GCF_036815105.1 Streptomyces sp. IBSBF 3136 | reverse complement strand
GGTCAGGCGCCGTCGCCGGCCGGCTCGCCGGGGGCGAGGTCGGGGGCGAGGTCGGGTATCCCCCAGTCCCGCGCCACCGTGTCCGCGCCGGCGCCCGGCAGGACCGGGCCGCTGCGGACACGGGTCGGGGTCGCGGAGAAGCGGGGGGCGGGCGCCGGCTGGATGATCCCGGCGTGGTCGGTGAAGGTGCCGCGGGCGGCCAGGTGCGGGTGGTGCGGGGCCTCGCGCAGCGAGAGGACGGGTGCCACGCAGGCGTCTGAGCCCTCGAAGACGGCTGTCCACTCCTCGCGGGTGCGGGACTTGAACCGGGCGGCGACCTGCTCGCGCAGTTCGTCCCAGCGGGTGAGGTCGCCGCGGGCCGGGGCCAGGTCGTCCAGGCCGAGCAGGCGCAGGAACTCCTCGTAGAAGCGTGCCTCCAGGGCGCCGACCGCCATGTGGCCGCCGTCGGCGGTCTCGTAGGTCCCGTAGTAGGGGCAGCCGCCGTCCAGCAGGTTGGCGCCGCGCCGGTCCTGCCAGCCGCCGGCGGCCAGCATGCCGTGGATCATCGCGGACAGGTGTGCGGTGCCGTCGACGATGGCCGCGTCGACGACCTGGCCGGTGCCGGACTCACGCGCGTGGTGCAGGGCGGCGAGGACGCCGACGACGAGGTAGAGGGCGCCGCCCGCGTAGTCGCCGAGCAGGTTGGCGGGGACGGCCGGGGGCTCGCCGGGGCGGCCGATCATGCCGAGGGTGCCGGTGAGGGCGATGTACGCCACGTCGTGCCCGGCGCGGTCGGCGAGAGGGCCGTCCTGGCCCCAGCCGGTCATCCGGCCGTAGACCAGACGGGGGTTGCGGGCGTGGCAGGCCGTGGGTCCGACGCCGAGCCGCTCGGCCACCCCGGGCCGGTAGCCCTCGATGAGGACGTCGGCCCGGCCGGCCAGGTCCAGGACGCGCGCGGGGCCGTCCGGCGCCTTGAGGTCGACGACCACCGAGCGCTTGTTGCGGTTGGTCACGTCGTACGCGGGGTCGATGCCCAGGCCCGGGCCGTCCGGGCGGTCCACCCGGACCACGTCGGCGCCGAGGTCGGCGAGGAGCATGGCGGCGAACGGGCCGGGCCCGATGCCGGCCAGCTCCACCACGCGCACGCCGGAGAGCGGACCGTGCCCCGGCGTCGCCGGCGTCCCTGCCGTCGTCATCCCGTCCTGCCCCCAAGCGCGTGTGACACCAATGCTGTAACACCAGTGATGCTAAGAACACGTTCCACCCGGCACAAGACCTGAACGAGCAAGCGCTTAGCCAAGTGCCCGGCCGGTACCGTCGAGGCCGCGTCGGCGGGTCCGCACTCCTCACGCTAGCCTCAGCCACCGACAGCGGCGCGGGCTGCGGGCGAAGGGGTGTCATGAGCAGGCTGAATCGGACGGACCGTCCCTACGACATCGTGCTCTTCGGGGCCACCGGCTTCGTCGGCACGCTCACGGCGGAGTACCTCGCCGCCCACGCACCCCAGGACCTGCGCTGGGCGCTCGCGGGCCGGGACGAGATGAAGCTGCGGCGGCTGCGCGAGCGGCTGCCCGGCGGCTCCGGGATCGGCGTGCTGCGGGCCGACGTGGGCGAACCGGCCTCCCTGCGCCGGCTCGCCGAGCACGCGCGCGTGGTGGCCACGACCGTGGGGCCCTACGTCAGCTACGGCGAGGAACTCGTCGCCGCCTGCGCGGACACCGGCACCGACTACCTCGACCTGACCGGTGAGCCCGAGTTCGTGGACCGGACGTACGTCCGGCACGACGCACGCGCGCGGGAGACCGGCGCCCGCCTGGTGCACGCCTGCGGCTTCGACTCCGTGCCGCACGACCTGGGCGTGTACTTCACGGTCCGGCAGCTGCCGGAGGGCGTGCCGCTGACCGTGGACGGGTTCGTGACCGCCGACGCGACCTTCTCGGGGGGCACGCTCGCCTCGGCGCTGAACCAGTTCGCGCGCGGCCGGCAGCTCGTGGCGGCGGCCCGCGAACGCCACCGGCACGAGCCGCGTCTGCTGGAGCGCCGGGTGACGGCGCCGGCGGGCGTGCCGCGGTTCGCCCCGGAGGTCGGCGCCTGGGCGCTGCCGCTGCCGACCATCGACCCGCAGATCGTGCGCCGCACCGCGAAGGCCCTGGAGCGGTACGGACCCGACTTCCGCTACCGGCACTACGCGGCGGTCCGGCACCTGCCGGTCGCCGCGGGGGGCGCCGCCGCCGTGGGCGCGGTCGCGGTGGCCGCGCAGCTGCCGCCGGTACGGCGCTGGCTGTCCGGCCGGCTCAGGCCCGGCGACGGGCCCGACGCGAAGAAGCGGGCGGCGAGCTGGTTCCGGGTGCGCTTCGTGGGCGAGGGCGGCGGGCGACGGGTCTTCACCGAGGTCGCGGGCGGCGACCCGGGCTACGACGAGACGGCGAAGATGTTCGCGGAGGCGGCCCTCACCCTGGCGTTCGACGCGCTACCGCCGACCGCGGGGCAGGTCACCACGGCCGTCGCCATGGGCGACGCGCTCACCGAGCGGCTGCGCGCGGCGGGCATCACCTTCCGGGTGGCCGCGATCCGCTGACCGCTCCGAGCGCCGTCCCCACCGGGGCCACCGCACCAGGGTGCAGATCATCCCGCCTGTCCAGCCGAACCCCGCGACGACGGCCGGCGCGAGAGCGGCGTTCACGGCCCGCTCGACGGGCCGGTCCGGGTCGGCGAGCGGCCTGGCACCACGGTGTGTCGTCATGCGGCCCACCCCGCCGACCGCCCCGGGGCCGCACATCCGTAGGAATAACTCAGAGCGGGTACTCAGGCGGGCCGGCCGTGCGCCGCCGGGTGCTCAGGCGGGCGGCGGCCACTCCCCCAGGGCGTTCGCGATGCGGTCGCGGGTGGGACGGTCGTCGGCGAGGAGCGCGAGCCGGTGGGCGAGGGGGCCGATGCCCCAGCCGGCGTGGTGGTCGAAGAACGGTGGGGGCCCGCCGCGTTGTGGGCGACCTTGGCGACGAGTTCCGCGAGGCGGAACAGCAGCAGGCGCGTCTCCGGGGTCCGCTCCCCGGCCGCGGCGAGCCGCGGCGGACGAGTTCGAATACCTCACGCCCCCGGATCCACCGCCGGGGCTCGGCGCCCGGCTCCCCGGCGGCCTCGATCTCCGGCGACCGGGGCCGGCCCTCCGCCGCTGCCGCGAGCACCCGTCCCGCCCGGGCCACCGGGTCGCGCCGGCCCTCCTACAGTGCGCGTCCCCAGCCGCGTACCGGGTCCGCCGCCGGCCCGGCGAGCGGGTTCCGGGCCCCGGTCGCCTCCTTCAGCGCCCGCCGGCACAGGGCGTCCGCCCTGCGCGTGGTCTCCGGGAGCCGGTAGGCGGGGGTCAGCGCGAGGGTGTGCGCGAGCGCGTTGTCCAGGCTCACCCGGTGGCCGACGGAGACGTAGACCGGCTTGACGCCGTCCCGGGTGCGCAGGGCGCGGCCCACCTCCTCGCTGCCGGCCAGCAGGGCGGCGGAGGAGCCGCGGGCGGCGCCCGGGTCGGCGTGGGTGAAGGTGAAGGGGTTCTTGGCGACGCCCATGGTCGGCAGGCCGGTGAGCACGCCGAGGTGGCTGGCGAGGCCGAAGCGGCGCGGGTGGGCGAGTCCGTAGCCGTCGCACACGACCAGTCCCGGCGGCCGGTCCAGGGCGTCCAGGGCGGCGCGCACGGTCGGGATCTCGCGGAAGGCGAGCAGCCCGGGGACGTAGGGGAAGGAGATCCGGCCGACGGCCGTCGTCTCGGCGACGACCTCCAGGGTGGCTGCGTCCAGCACCACCGCGGCCGCCGCGACGAGGTCGAGGTCGTCGTCGTAGGCGACGTCGACCCCCGTGACCGTGCCCGTCCCCGGCGGCGGGCCCGGCTCGTCGAGCACCACCCGTCCGCGCAGGTCGTCCTGTACGGCCCGCGCCTCTTCCTCGGTGGCGGGCCAGCCCTCGGGTACGCCTACGGTCGTCATGATGGCCAAGACTGTACGGACCGCCGACGCCCGCCCGGGCGACGGGGGTAGGGTCGCGATCATGTTCGTACTGGAACTGTCCTACACCGCCCCGCTCGACGCCGTGGACGCCGTCCTGCCGGCCCATTCCGCCTGGCTCGACCAGCAGTACGACAAAGGCTTCTTCCTGGCCTCCGGGCGCAAGAACCCCCGCGACGGCGGGGTGATCCTCGCCGTCGCGGAGGACCGCGCCCGTATCGAGGAGGTCGCGGCGGGCGACCCGTTCGTCGTCGCCGGGGTGTGCGCGTACCGCATCACGGAGTTCATCGCCACGAAGACGGCACCCGAACTGGCAACCCACCGGCAGACTCCGGGCTGACCCCGGGGCGGTCGACGCCCCCGGGGCGTCAGCTCTTCTTCGAGTCCAGCGCGCGCCGCAGCTCGTCCTTGTTCATGTGCGACCGGCCTTCGATGCCGCGCTGCTTGGCCTCGTTGTACAGCTGGTCGCGGGTCGGGCCCTGCGGCCCGGTCCGGTTGCCCGACCGCTGGCCGCCACGCTTGCCCGACGACATGTCGTCGGTGGAGCTGCGGCTCGCGGTCTTGGACTCGCCCGCGCGTGCGCGTTCCTTGTTCACGGTCCGCGCGGCGATCTCCTCGGCGCGACGGGTGCTCTCGCCCCGGTCCTGTGCGCTCTCCTTGATGTGCTCGTACTGGCGTTCGCGCTTGGGGCTGGAACCGGCTGGCATGATCGCTCCTCTCGTCACCTCGCGGCAGGAGTCCGCCGCGTCGTGGATCCGCGCCGGCGGTGGTCCTCCGCGGCGGGGGACGAGTACCCGGGTCCCGCGCGGTTACGTCAGCGTTCCAGCCGGGCCACCCGCCCCTGCTCGCCGGACGCCCAGCAGCCCTGGTCCGGGGCGCAGTCGACGGTGTCGTACGAGCCGGTGTCGACGGTCCGCCAGGTGCGGCCGGCGTCGGTGGTCAGGTCGGTGCCGCCGGGTCCCACGGCGAGCGCGGCGGTCCGGCTGTGCGGCAACCATGCGGCGCCGGAGCGGTAGGCGGGCGGCGGGGCGGCGGCCGGGCGCCAGCTGCGACCGCCGTCGTCGGTGACCGACGCCGCCCGCGGCGAGGGCTGGTCCGCGCGGTAGTCGCCCCCGACGGCGAGGCCGTGGGTGCGGTCGCGGAAGGCCAGCGCGAAGACACCCTTGGCCGGATCGCCCGCCGGGACGGGGGTATCGGCGGCCGTCCAGTTCAGGCCACGGTCGGCGGAGTGCAGCACGCGCGCGTGCGCGCCGCCCCCGGTCGCCAGCCATACGTCCTTCGGCCCGGAGGTCACCAGGCACTGGCCGCTCGCCGCGAAGCCGGCCTCGCCGTCGAGGGCGGCCGGCATGCCGTCGGCGGGCAGCACCCGCCAGGAGCGCCCGCCGTCCCGGGTGGACAGGATGCGGAACCTGCCGTCCACCGGGTCGCTCATGGCGAGACCGTGCCGGCGGTCGAAGAAGGCCATGCAGTCGTAGAAGGCCTTCGGGTCGGTGTTGCGGAAGGACTCCGTCCAGGTCGCGCCGCCGTCGTCGGTCCGGTAGACGCGGGAGTCCTCGCCCTCGCCGATGGCCAGCACCACCGCGCGGCGCGCGTCGAACGCCTCGACGTCCCGGAACTGGAGGTCGCCCGCGCCCGGCGGAGAGACGTTCCGCCAGCTCGTCCCGCCGTCGGTGGTGCGCAGCACCGTGCCCTGGGTGCCGGCCAGCCAGGCGGTGTCGCGGTCCACGGCGGACAGGCCGCGGAAGCGCACCTGCGGGGTGCCGCTGTCCTTGGCCTCCCAGTGCACGGTCCGGTGCCCGAGCGGCCCCGCCTCGGCGGCCGGCACGGCCACCGCGGTCAGCGCCGCCGCGCACGCCACCCCCGTCGCCACCAGCCGGCCCGAACGTCCCCCGCGTCGCGTGCTCCCCAAGCGCCTCATGGCGGGCGAAGCTAGTCCACCGGCCACCCGCCGTCCAGAGGACCTCCGCGCGCGGGCCCGCGCGAGCGGATGCCGGCCATGCATGGAACGCGGTGACCGAGGTCACTCGTTCACCCTGTGCACGGATCGGCCGATTCCGTCGTCTCTTCCAGTGCCAGGGCTCACACCCGGGAATACGTCCAGCCGTCACGAGGGAGCAAGGCGTTGTCCACCGTCATCGAGCAGTCCGTAGAGGCACGCCTCGTCGCCGCCGCACCGCGCATGCCGACCATCCCCGCGACGCTGTCCTACGACCGGCGCGATCCGTTCGCCGTGCGCATGACCTTCCCGGCCCCGGCCACCCTGGAGGGCGTCGAGGTCTGCTGGACCTTCTCCCGCGAGCTGCTGACGGACGGGCTTCAGGGCCCCGAGGGGCACGGCGACGTGCGCGTGCGGCCGTACGGCTACGACCGCACCGTGCTGGAGTTCCACGCGCCCGAGGGCACCGCGATCGTGCACGTGCGCTCCGGCGAGATACGCCGCTTCCTGGAGGCAACCGGCAGCCTGGTGCCCGTCGGCCTCGAACACCTCCAGCTGGACCTCGACCACGACCTGGCCGAGCTGATGCGGGACGCCTGCTGACGCACGCGCCGGCCCCTCGCCGGCCCCCGGTCCGCGATCAATCGCGTTGACACTCTCGCGGCGACGCTCGTACCTTGTACAAGGTCCTGTTGTCGCCGATTGGAGAAGGACGTTGCTCGTCTGAGGTCTTGAGACACCGCGTTCACACCGGTGAGGTGTGCGTGGCGTTCGACCTCGGCGTCCGAGCAGTCCTTCGGCACAGGCCCTTTTTCATGGCCTTTTCGGCCCTCCTGGCCCCCTCCGTGCCCCAGGCCCTCCGGTTCCCGCCTCGCGGTGTCTCGACACGCGTCCGCCAGACCGCACCCGGCAACCGCGAGGCCTGTATGTCATCTTCCCTCTCCTGCACCTCCCTGTCCTTCGCCTGGCCCGACGGCACCCCCGTCCTCGACGGCCTCGACATCGCCTTCGGCCCCGGCCGGACGGGACTCGTCGGCGTCAACGGGTCGGGGAAGTCGACCCTGTTGAAGCTGATCGCGGGCGAGCTCACGCCCGTCGACGGCACCGTCAAGGTGACCGGCGAGATCGGCCACCTGCCGCAGAACGTCACCCTCGACACCACCCTCCGGGTCGACGAGGCCCTCGGCATCGCCGCCCGGCGGGCCGCGCTGCACGCCATCGAGGCGGGCGACGCGTCCGCGGAGCACTTCGAGACCCTCGGCGACGACTGGGACGTCGAGGAGCGCGCCCTGGCCACCCTCGGCGAACTCGGTCTCGGCCACATCGGACTGGACCGCACCGTCGGCGAGGTCTCCGGCGGCGAGTCGGTGCTGCTGCGCCTGGCCGCGCTGCTGCTGCGCCGGCCCGACGTACTGCTGCTGGACGAGCCCACCAACAACCTCGACCTGTACGCGCGCCGGCGCCTGTACGCGGCCGTCGCCTCCTGGTCCGGGGTGCTCGTCGTGGTCAGCCACGACCGCGAACTCCTGGACCTGGTCGACCAGATCGCCGAGCTGCGGGCCGGCGAGGTCACCTGGTACGGCGGCAACTTCTCGGCCTACGAGGAGGCCCTCGCCGTCGAGCAGGAGGCGGCCGAACGGACGCTCCGGGTCGCCGAGGCGGACGTGCGCAAGCAGAAGCGCGAACTCGCCGACGCCCAGGTCAAACTGGCCCGCCGCAAGCGGTACGGGCAGAAGATGTACGAGCAGAAACGCGAGCCCAAGATCGTCATGGGGGCACGCAAACGCGCCGCCCAGGAGTCCGCGGGCAAGCACCGCATCATGCACGAGGAGAGACTCGCCGAGGCCAGGGACCGGCTGGACGAGGCGGTGGACGCCGTACGGGACGACGACGAGATCCGCGTCGACCTGCCGTACACGGCCGTACCGCCCGGCCGGCAGGTGCTCACCCTGGAGAAGCTCCGGATGGCCCACGGGGCGCGCGTCGAGGGCATCCTCGACCTGCGCGGGCCGGAGCGGATCGCGCTCGTCGGACGCAACGGCGCCGGCAAGACGACCCTGCTGCGGACCGTCGCCGGGGAGCTGGCCGCGGTGTCCGGCGAGGCTCTGACGCACGTCCCGGCGCGTTTCCTGCCGCAGCGCCTGGACGTGCTGGACGACGAGTTGACGGTCGCCGAGAACGTGGCCCGGTTCGCGCCCGGCGCGACCAACAACCGCGTCCGGGCGCGGCTCGCGCGCTTCCTGTTCCGGGGCGCCCGGGCCGACCAGCGGGCCGGGACGCTCTCCGGCGGCGAGCGCTTCCGGGCGGCCCTGGCCGCCCTGATGCTCGCCGATCCCGCACCCCAACTGCTCCTGCTGGACGAGCCGACCAACAACCTCGACATGGCCAGCGTCCGGCAGCTGGTCACGGCCCTGGAGTCGTACGAGGGCGCCCTGCTGGTCGCCAGTCACGATCTGCCGTTCCTGGAGTCCATCGGCATCACCCGGTGGCTGCTGATGGAGGAAGGAGAGCTGAGGGAGACCACGCCCGGCACGCTCGCCGACCCGGCCTGACCGGGGCGGCGGGGGTGTTGCGGGTGGGGCACAGCCGGGCCACGAGGGTTTTGTCCCGGCCCGGGCGCACTGCATGATGGCGGACCGGCGCCGCTCGACCGGCGCCGGACCGCACCGCCGATTCGAAAGGTCCCTCGTGCCCAGCAAGAAGGCCCTCGTCCGCCGTCCCAGCCCGCGCCTCGCCGAGGGCCTGGTGACGCACGTCGAGCGGGAGAAGGTCGACCCGGACCTCGCCGTCGAGCAGTGGGAGGCCTACGTCGAGGCGCTCGGCGCGCACGGCTGGGAGACGATCGAGGTCGACCCGGAGTACGACTGCCCGGACTCGGTGTTCGTGGAGGACACCGTCGTGATGTACCGGAACGTGGCGCTCATCGCCCGGCCCGGCGCCGAGTCCCGGCGCGCGGAGACCGCCGGCGTGGAGGAGGCGGTGGCCCGGCTCGGCTGCTCGGTGAACTGGGTGTGGGAGCCGGGCACCCTGGACGGCGGTGACGTGCTGAAGGTCGGTGACACCGTGTACGTCGGCCGCGGCGGGCGCACCAACGCGGCGGGGGTGCAGCAGGTACGGGCCGCCTTCGAGCCGCTCGGCGCGCGGGTGGTGGCCGTACCCGTGAGCAAGGTGCTGCACCTGAAGTCGGCGGTCACCGCGCTGCCGGACGGGACCGTCATCGGGCACATCCCGCATGTCGACCGGCCCTCGCTGTTCCCCCGGTTCCTGTCGGTGCCGGAGGAGTCCGGCGCGCACGTGGTGCTGCTCGGCGGCCACCGGGTGCTGATGGCGGCGAGCGCCCCGCGGACGGCGGAGCTGCTGACCGACCTCGGGCACGAGGTGGTCACGGTGGACATCGGCGAGTTCGAGAAGCTCGAAGGATGTGTGACGTGTCTCTCGGTGCGGATGCGGGAGTTGTACGCCTGACCGGGTGATCCCGTCACTGGGGCAGCCCCGGGACCTGCGGGTCTCGGGGCTGTTCGGGACGCCCGGGGAAGTCGCGGCCGCACCCGCTGATCAGCAATCTTTACGGCGACCTTAACCTACGGCTTCGTAACCTACGGCTTCGTAGCCTACGATCTCGTAGGTTTCCCGGCACCGCTCGCCGGACCGTCCGTTTCCGCTCGTGCCCTCGTTCTCTTCTCTCTTCCTCCCCCTCCGCTCGGCGTCCCCCTGGAGTTCCCGTGACGATCACCTCCCCTCACCTCGGCAGCCCGTCCGTCTGGACCGACGCGAAGCTGCTGCACGCCCTGGAGGAAGTGGTCGAGAACGAGCTGAACCGGCATCTGAAGGTCGCCAAGGACTGGATGCCGCACGAGTACGTGCCCTGGAGCGACGGCCGCAACTTCCCGGGCCTGTTCGAGGACGGGCAGGCGTGGGAGAAGGAGCACTCCAAGGTCACGGAGATCGGCCGAATCGCCCTCGTGGTAAACCTGCTGACCGAGGACAACCTGCCCAGCTACCACCACGAGATCGCCTCGCTGTTCGGCCGCGACGGCGCCTGGGGCACCTGGGTGCACCGCTGGACGGCCGAGGAGGGCCGGCACGGCATCGTGATGCGCGACTACCTGCTCACCTCGCGCGCGGTGGACCCGGACAAGCTGGAGCAGTTCCGCATGTCCCACATGAGCGAAGGCTTCGAGTCCGACAACCGGCACTCCATGCTGCACTCGGTCGCCTACGTCGCCTTCCAGGAACTGGCCACCCGCATCTCGCACCGCAACACCGGCCACCAGTCGGGCGACCCGGTCTGCGACCGGATGCTGGCGCGCATCGCGACCGACGAGAACCTGCACATGGTCTTCTACCGCAACCTGCTGAAGGCCGCCTTCGAGCTCGCCCCCGACCTGACCATGCAGGCGGTCCGTGACGTCGTGGTCGACTTCCGCATGCCCGGCCACGGCATCCCCGGCTTCGAGCGGGCCGCCGCGCAGATGGCGATCGGCGAGGTCTACAACCTGCGCATCCACCACGACGACGTCCTGCAGCCCGTGCTGCGCTTCCTGAAGGTCATGGAGATCGACGGCCTGGGCCCGGAGGGCCGTCAGGCGCAGGAGGAGCTGGGGCTGTTCCTGGGCGGTCTGGACGCCGAGGCCCTCAAGTTCGACGAGCGGCTGGCCGCCCGCAAGGCCCGGATGGCCGCCCGCGGCGAGCGCTGACCTGGGGAATCGGCCCGGCCCCGCGGTGGTGAGCGGGGCGGGTCAGCGCGACGTGCGGCGCAGGGCGAGCCGTTCCTTCTCGGAGAGGCCGCCCCAGACGCCGAAGCGTTCGTCGTTGTCGAGCGCGTAGTCGAGGCAGGCCGAGCGCATCTCGCACATGCCGCAGATGCGCTTCGCCTCGCGCACCGAGCTGCCGGGCTCGGGGAAGAAGAAGTCGGCCCCGGTCTGCGCGCACAGGGCCTGCGTCTGCCAGGCGATGCCGGCCGGAGTGATCGTTTCGAGCTGCATGGCAAGGATCGTGCCGTGCGCCGAAAAACGTTCGATCAACGCCGGATCAACGGCGCGGGCCCGAGCCCCCGGCCGACCCGATGATGCTCCCTGAGAGCAGGGCGGGGCACGGCGGCGCGCGGGACCGAACGGGAACCGACGGCGAGATCCGACGCGAGATCCGCGGGGGTGACAGGGCCGGTTCGGCGCGGCGCGCGGGGGCACCTGTCACGCGGTTGTCGGTGGGGGGTGCCAGACTCGGCGGTGCAGAGGACCGGACCCGTCCCGCGGGCCCCCTTTCAAGGAGGGCGATGATGCTCACCACCCGTTTCGTCGACGGCGCGCCCAACTGGCTCGACGTCGCCACCCCCGACCTCGACGGCGCTCTCGCCTTCTACGGCGGTCTCTTCGGCTGGCGGTTCGAGTCGGCGGGGCCGGACGCCGGTGGCTACGGCTTCTTCCAGCTGGACGGCCGGACCGTCGCCGGCGGCATGCAGACCGGCCCGGACCAGGGGCCGCCGGCCTGGACGGTGTACTTCCAGAGCCAGGACGCGCGGGCCACCGCCGAGGCCGCCGAACAGGCGCACGGCCGCGTGCTGTTCCCGCCCGTCGACGTGATGGGCCAGGGGCACATGGCGGTCCTGGCCGACCAGGCCGGCGTGCGGTTCGGCATCTGGCAGCCCGGGCGGACCAAGGGCGTGGACGTGGCGGACGAACCGGGCGCGCTGTGCTGGGTCGAGCTGTACACGGCGGACATCGCGGCGGCCGCGGCCTTCTACCACCGCGTGCTGGGGCTGGAGACCTCGGGCGTGCCGTTCCCGGGCGGCACGTACACGTGCGTCAACCCGAGCGGTGCCGGCGAGGACGCGATGTTCGGCGGGATGGTCCCGCTGGCCGACGACCCGACGGAAGCGGCGGCGGGCCCCTACTGGCTGCCGTACTTCGCCGTCGAGGAGACCGACGCCGTCGTCGAGAAGGCCCAGCGGCTGGGCGGCACGGTGCGCATGCCGGCGACGACCGTGGCGGGCGTGGGCCGCATGGCCAGGCTCGCCGACCCGTACGGCGTCCGCTTCGCGGTGATCAGGAGCGAGGCGCTGCAGGGCTGAGCCGCCGAGGCGCCGCTCGCCGCCCCCGTGCTCAGGCGGACGCGCGCCGTACCAGCGTGGTCGGCAGGACGACGCCGGTGCCGGCCGCCTCGGCCGGGGCCGCGCCGGACGTCCCGCCGGCCGGTCCGCCGCCCGGCCCGCGCAGCAGCAGGCGGGCCATCAGCCGGCCCATCTCCTCTATGTCCTGACGGACCGTCGTCAGCGGCGGCTCGGCCTGCTCGGCGACGGGCAGCACGTCGTCGAAGCCGATCACGGCCACGTCGTCCGGTACGCGCCTGCCGTGCTCGCGCAGCACGCGCAGGGCCCCGAGCGCGGTCAGGTCGTTGGCGGCGAACACCGCGTCCACGTCGGGGCAGCGGTCGAGCAGTTCCCGCATGGCGCGTTCACCGCCGCCCGGGGTGAAGTCGCTCTCCACCACGAGCCGGGGATCGGCGTCGCCCATGACGTCCCGGTAGCCGTCGAGCCGGTCCACCGCCGAGGTCTGGTCCAGCGCTCCGGTGATGTGCGCGACGCGGGTCCGGCCGAGGCCCACGAGGTGACGCACCGCCTCGCGGGCGCCGCCCCGGTTGTCGCTGTCGACGTACACCGGGCCGGGGCCGCCGTCACTCCAGTCGGGACGGCCGCCGAACACCGTGGGCACGCCCGCCTTCCGGATCAGGCCGGGCAGCGGGTCGTCGAGGTGGAGGGAGAAGACGAGCGCGCCGTCGACATGACCTCCGGCGAGATAGCGGGCCACGCGCGCGTGGTCGGCGCGGCCCTCGGTGAGCAGCAGCACGAGCTGGTTGTCGTGGGCCGTCAGCTCCTTGCTGATGCCGCGCAGTTGCAACGCGAAGAAGGGGTCGGCGAAGACCCGCGCCTCCGGTTCGGCGATGACGACGGCGACGGCGTCGTGCCGCTTGGTCACCAGACTGCGCGCGGCCTGGTTCGGCACGTAGCCGAGTTCCTCGACCGCCCGCCGGACCCGTTCGGCCAGCGGCTCCCGCACGCCGTCCCCGCCGTTGACGACCCGTGACACGGTGGCCCGGGACACCCCGGCCCGCGCGGCCACGGCCTCCAGCGTGGGACGCGACACTGCCTCGGTCACTTCGGGACTCCTCATCGGCGGCTGGCGATCAGGATAACCGCGCCACCGTGCGGCCGTACGGCCCGGAAAAAGGGGTGCGCCACACACACCGGCCCGTCGTCCACAGGACCTTTGTCCACAGGCCCGTTGTCCACAGGACCGGCCCGTTGTCAGTGCCGTGCTGCATTCTGTGAACCAGTGGCGGGACAGGTGCCACGGACCACGGGGAGGCAGGGTGTTCAGGGGGATCGACGACGTCGACTGGGCGTCGATGGGGCACGCGTACACGCAGTCGGCGACCGATGTGCCGGAGCTGCTGTGGGGGCTGGCGTCGGATGATCCGGTGCGCCGGGAGATCGCGCTGGACGGCATGTACGGCGCGGTGCACCACCAAGGGGACGTCTACGACAGCACGGTGGCGTGCGTCCCCTTCCTGTTCGAGCTGATCGCGAATCCGTCGATCGGCGACCGGGGCGCGGTGATCGGTCTGCTGTGCAGCATCGCGCACGCCTCGGAGGAGGACGACGGGGCCGAGGGGTACCAGGGAGCCCAGGGGGACACCGAAGAGGACGAGTACGCCGGCGAGTTCGACGAGGACCGGCACGAGGAGTGGCTGAGGCACTTCTTCGTGGCGCGGGACATGGTCCGTGAGCGCGCCGGGACCTTCCTCGGGCTGCTCGCCGACCCGGATCCCGGGGTGCGCGCCGCCGTACCGGGCGCGCTCGCCCGGCTGCACCCGGACCCGGTGCGGGTGTTCGGCGCCCTGTGCGCGCGTGTGCCGGCGGAGACCGACCCCGGCGCGGCGAGGTCGCTGGCGCGCGCCCTGGGCACCCTGGCCCTGCGGCATCCGGCCGACCTGGGCGCCGAGGTGGCCCGGGTGCTGCGGGACCTGGTGTCAGGGACCCCCGATCCTCAGCTGCGGATGACGGCGCTGGCCCGGCTGGCGCGCTGCGCGCCCGGTGAACTCCCGCCGGACGCGGCCGGTATCGCACTGGACGTGATGCGGCTGGCCCGGGAGGCGGACGAACTGGGCCCGCCGCCGGCCGCGCCGGAGCGGCCGCGCACCGACACCCTCGTCTCCCAGGTGCGCGAACTGGAGGCGGAGCACCGCCGCAGCCTGGGCCTCGACGACACGGCGGAGCTGCTCGACGAACTGCACACGGCGCTGGGCGACCGCGTCGACGTGCGCTTCCCGCTCCTGGTGGGCCAGTTGGGCAGTCCGAGCCTCCGCCGGCGCAGGCATGCCGTCGGCATGGCGGGACGGCTGCTCACCGGTTGGCGGGCCCCCGACGACGAGCCGCTGCTGGCGCTGGCCCGGCTGCTCGCCGACGACGATCTGCGCCTGCAGAAGGAGGTGCTGTCCGAACTGCGGTACCTGGCACCCGCCGCACACCGGGTGTCCGAGGCGGTGGCGGCCTACCTGGAGAGCTGGGAGAGCCGTCCGCCGGAGACCGGCACGCCGTTCCGGGAGCTGGCCGTCGGCATGGCCTTCGAGGTGCTGGCCCTGCAGGGCGACGACCGGATCGTGCCGGCACTCACCCACATCCTGGAGGTGGTGGAGATACCCGAGCGCCTGTCCCGGTGGATCGAGGCACTCGGCCCCGAGGCGGCGGCTCCGCTCGTCCCGGTCCTGCACGGCCGGCTCGCCGAACCGGACCACCGCACGACGGGCGCCGACCTGGACCACCTCGTCCGGGCGCTGGGCGCCCTCGGGCACGAGGAGTCGGTGCCCCTGCTCCTGGGGATCCTGGGCGACGCCGAGCGGGTCCGCACGACGGAGGAGGTGCTGCGCGCCCTGTCCCGGTACGGCCCGCGCGCGGCCGAGGCCGCCCCGCTCGTTGGCCGGCTGTGGCGGGACGGCGCCCTGGCGGACCCGCACCGGATCCATGTCGCCGAGGCCCTGTGGTCGCTGACGGGCGACGCGGAGGCGGTCCTGCCGGTGGTCGACGACGCCCTGTCGGCGCCGACGTGGTGGCAGTGGTCCGCCGCGATACGCCTGACCGAGGCGCTCGGCCCGGCCGGCGCTCGCCTCGCTCCCCGGCTGCGGGGGCTGATCGCGGCCGACCACAGCCCCGCCCGCTCGGCCGTCGCCCTGTGGCGGATCACCGGGAACCCGGAGGACGTCCTGCCCGTGCTCCTCGACCAGTGGCCGGTCACCCCGACGGAACGCCCCACCATGGCCGCCTGTCTGAGGGAGATGGGCGCCGCCGCGGCCGAGGCCCTGCCCCTGATACGCGCCGAGCTGGCCTCACCCCGCCGCCACAACAACAACGGCTCCCGGGGCAACATGCGCTACGACGTCGCCGCGGACGTGGCCCTGCTGGCGGACTGCCGGCGGATCGTCGCCGGAGCCGGCGGATAGACCTCAGGCCGTGCCCTCCCGCCGGGAGCCCGTGCCCTCCCGGCGGGCCCGGCTCGGCTGGACGCGTTTCGGCTCGCCCGGCATCTTCGGGTACTCCGGGGGGTACGGCAGGTCGCCCAGACCGTGGTCGTGTTCGTCGCGGGTGGCCAGCTCCAGCAGTGCTTCCAGGGAGTAGGCGTGGTCGTCCATGTCGGCGTGCACGTCGCCGAGTTCGGCGAAGCGGGCCGGCATGGTGGCGAGGTCGAAGTCGCGGGGGTGGGCCTCGCCGACCTCCTCCCAGCGCAGGGGCGCCGAGACAGGGGCGTGCGGGCGGGGCCGCACGGAGTAGGCGGAGGCGATGGTGCGGTCGCGGGCGGTCTGGTTGTAGTCCAGGAAGATGCGCTCACCGCGTTCCTCCTTCCACCACTTGATGGTGACCTGCTCGGGCATCCGGCGTTCCATCTCCCGGCCGACCGCGATCGCGGCGCGCCGCACCTGGGTGAAGGTCCAGCGCGGTTCGATGGGGACGAAGACGTGCAGGCCCCGGCCGCCGGAGGTCTTCGGCCAGCCGCGCAGACCGCCGTACTCGTGCAGCACCTCGCGCAGTTCGTGGGCGGCGCGGACGGCGTCGGCGTAGTCGGTGCCGGGCTGCGGGTCGAGGTCGATGCGGAGTTCGTCGGGGTGGTCGACCTCGGTGCGGCGCACCGGCCACGGGTGGAAGGTGAGCGTGCCGTACTGGGCGGCCCACACGACGGCGGCCTCCTCCGTGGGGCACATCTCGTCGGCGCTGCGGCCGCTGGGAAAGGTGATGTGGGCCGTCGGGATCCAGTCGGGCATGCCCTTGGGCGCGCGCTTCTGGTAGAACCACTCGCCGCCGACACCGTCGGGGTAGCGTTCGAGGGTGGTGGGGCGGTCACGCAGGGCGCGCAGGATGCCGGGGCCCACGGCGGCGTAGTACCGGGCCAGGTCCAGCTTGGTGAATCCGCGCTCGGGGAAGAAGACCTTGTCCGGGCTGGACAGGCGTACGGTCCGGCCGGCCACTTCCAGTTCCACCGCGTCACCCATGCGGCCACGGTAGGCGCAGCCGGCACCGTGCGCACACCGGGCGGCGGCCGGGGTATGCGCGCAGAATCGAGCCATGGATCTGCCGGTGATGCCGCCCGTGAAGCCCATGCTCGCCAAGTCGGTGGCGAAGATCCCGCCCGGGATGCACTACGAGGCGAAGTGGGACGGGTTCCGGGCCATCGTGTTCCGCGACGGCGCCGAGGTGGAGCTGGGCAGCCGTACCGGCAAGCCGCTGACCAGGTACTTCCCCGAGCTGGTCGCGGCGTTGCAGGAGCGGGTACCGGAGCGGTGCGTGCTGGACGGGGAGATCGTGATCGCCCGGGAGGGACGGCTGGACTTCGACGCGCTGACCGAGCGGATCCATCCGGCGGACTCCCGGGTGCGGACGCTGGCCGAACGGACCCCGGCGTCCTTCGTCGCGTTCGACGTGCTGGCGCTGGGTGACCGTTCGCTGGTGGAGGCACCGCTCACGGAGCGGCGGGCCCTGCTGGAGCGGGAGTTGTCGGGGGCCGGCACACCGGTGCACGTGGCACCGGCGACCACGGACACGGAGCTGGCGCGGCGGTGGTTCGAGCAGTACGAGGGGGCCGGGCTGGACGGGGTCGTGGCCAAGCCGCTGACGTTGCGCTATCTGCAGGACGAGCGGGCCATGTTCAAGATCAAGCACGAGCGGACGGCGGACGTCGTGGTGGCGGGCTACCGCTTCCACAAGAGCGGCCCGGTGGTCGGTTCGCTGCTGCTCGGCCTGTACGACGACCGGGGCGCCCTCCAGCACGTGGGAGTGTCGGCGGCGTTCCCGATGAAGCGGCGCGCGGAGCTGATCGAGGAGCTGGAGCCGCTGCGGATGGAGGAGGTGGGCGGCCACCCGTGGGCGGCTTGGGGGGACGAGGCGGCCCACGAGACGGCCCGGCTGCCTGGGGCGCCGAGCCGCTGGTCGGGCAAGAAGGACCTGTCGTGGGTGCCGCTGCGGCCGGAGCGGGTCGCCGAGGTGGCCTACGACCACATGGAGAACGGCGCCCGCTTCCGGCACACGGCGCGCTTCCGCCGCTGGCGCCCGGACCGGACGGCGGAGAGCTGCACGTACGCCCAGCTGGAGGAGCCCGTGCGCTACGACCTCGGCGAGATCCTGGGCTCCTAAAGGGCCGTTCCCGGGCAAACCTCGCCGGGACCGCCCCGGCTCACGGAGGCAGGCTCAGGGCTGCATCAGGATCTTGATCGCGCCCTCCTGCTTGCGCTGGAACATCTCGTAGGCGTGCGGCGCCTCGGAGAGCGGCAGCCGGTGCGTGGCGAAGTCGTCGACGCCGAGCGGATCCTCGTCGGTGAGGTAGGGCAGGATCTCGTCGCTCCACCGGCGGACGTTCGCCTGGCCCATGCGCAGCTGGATCTGCTTGTCGAAGAGGGTGAGCAGGGGCAGCGGGTCTGCCATGCCGCCGTACACGCCGCTGAGCGAGATGGTGCCGCCCCGCCGCACCAGGTCGATGGCCATGTGGAGGGCGCCGAGCCGGTCGACGCTGAAGCGTTCGGCGAGGGGCCCGCTGATCTTGCGCGGCAGCATGGCGGAGGCGGTCTGGGCGAGCTTGGCGGCGTGGCTGCCGTGCGCCTCGGTGCCGACGGCGTCGATCACGGCGTCCGGGCCCCGCCCGCTGGTCTCGTCGTGGATCGCCCGGACCAGCTCCTTCTCGCTGTCGAAGGCCCTGATGTCGTAGGTGCGCACACCGCGCCGGTTGGCCCGGGCGAGCCGCTCGGGCACCAGGTCGACGCCGAACACCTGCTCGGCGCCGCGGGCCAGCGCGATACGGCAGGCCATGTCGCCGATGGGCCCGAGGCCGAGGACGGCGAGGCTGCCGCCGGGCGGGACGGAGGCGTACTCGAAGGCCTGCCAGGCGGTGGGCAGGACGTCGGAGAGGTAGACGAAGCGGTCGTCGGACGGGCCCTCGGGCACCTTGATCGGTCCGAACTGCGCCTGCGGGACACGCAGGTACTCGGCCTGCGCGCCGGGCACCGCACCGTACAGGCGGGTGTAGCCGAACAGCGGGGCGCCCATGCCCTCGCCGGTGACCTGGGTCGTCTCGCACTGGGTGGGCAGCCCGGTCAGGCACATCCAGCAGTTGCCGCAGGCGATCTGGAACGGCACCACGACACGGTCGCCCACCGCCAGGTCGGGGACGCCGGGGCCGACCTCCTCGACGATGCCCATCGGTTCGTGGCCGAGGATGTCACCCGGGGTCATGAATGGGGTGAGCACCTCGTACAGGTGCAGGTCGGAACCGCACAGCCCGCTGGACGTGATGCGGATGACGGCGTCGGTGGGCTCCTCGATGCGCGGGTCGGGCACGTCCTCCACCCGCACGTCCCGCCTGCCCTGCCAGGTGACTGCCTTCATGGGGTCGCGCTCCCTTGGTCACTGTGGCGCGCCGATTCGCCCAGGCACGCCCGGTTTGCGATAGCGCCCCGGGTACCCGTACCCGCCCGCGGTCAACCACCGCCCCGCCACGACGTCGCCGCACCCCGGCCC
>NZ_JAJSZC010000151.1:0-19106 GCF_036815105.1 Streptomyces sp. IBSBF 3136 | reverse complement strand
CAACAAGAACAGCTCGTCGAAGAACGCTGCCATGCCCAAGGGCGGCAACACCCAGGGCGGCACCCAGGGCGCCGGTAACGGGAATACCCAGGGCGGTACGCAGGGTGCGGGCAATGGCAACACCCAGGGTGGTACGCAGGGCGCCGGTAACGGCAACACCCAGGGTGGTACGCAGGGCGCCGGTAACGGCAACACCCAGGGCGGTACGCAGGGCGGTGGCAACGGCAACACCCAGGGTGGGACCCAGGGCGGTGGCTCCGGGAACACGCAGGGCGGGACCCAGGGTGGAGGTAACGGGAACACCCAGGGTGGCACGCAGGGCGGTGGCTCCGGCAACACCCAGGGTGGGACCCAGGGCGGTGGCTCCGGTAACACCCAGGGCGGTACGCAGGGCTGATCACTGACGACTCGGTGCCCCGCGGAGACACTTCTCCGCGGGGCACAGACCCATGCGCAGACGTCAGACGCTCTTGACGACCGTACCGGCGGCTTCGAGTGCGGCCACTTCGTCGGCGGGTGCAGCGGTGTCGGTGACGAGGGTGTGCAGGAGCGCGGACGGGCCGACGTAGGCATGCGCGGTGCGGCCGAGCTTGCTGCCGTCCGTGGCGACGACGATGCGGCGGGCGGAGGCGATGATCGCCTTCTTCACCGCCGCGTCGTCGAGGTCGTACGCGGTCAGCCCCTCGGCTGCGCTCAGCCCGCAGCAGCCGACGATCGCTGTGTCGAAGCGCAGCGCGGCCAGGGAGGCGAGGGTGAGGGGGCCGGTCAGGGCCCCCTCGGCCGCGCGTGGCCGGCCACCGGGCACCGTCAGCGCGGCCGCGCCCGGGGGGTCGCTGAGCACATGGATGGCCTGCAGGGACAGGGGCATCACGGTGACGGGCCGTTGCCGCAGCAGCCGGGCGACCTCCACGCAGGTGGTACCGCTGTCCAGGACCACCGTCTCGCCGTCGGCGACGAGCGAGGCCACCTCGGCCGCGATCCGGCGCTTGGCGTCGACGGCCTCGCGGGAGCGGAAGGCGAAGGGCGGCTCCTCGCCCCTGAGCAGCAGCGTGCGGGCCCCGCCGCGGACCCGTTCCAGGACACCTTGCGCGGCCAGCGCGTCGAGGTCGCGCCGGATGGTCATCTCGGAGGCGCCGGTCAGCTCGGCGAGTTCCTGGACCGTGACACTGCCCGACTCCGTGACGGCCTGCGCGATCAGCCCGTGGCGGTCTGCGTTGCTCATACCGCGATTGAACACCACCCTTGAACGAACAAGCAATCTGTTCTTGAACGCGCTTTTCAAACAACAAATTTGTTCGTTACGGTGTGGGGCATGGAACGCACGCTTCGCGCCGCCCGTGTGGCGACCTTCGTCTACTTCGTTCTGTGCGGCACCCTGATGGGCACCTGGGTGGTGCACATCCCCGCCATCGAGCAGCGCGTGGGCATCAGCCACGCGACGCTCGGTGGCCTGCTGGTGCTGCTCGGTCTCGGGGCCTTCGCCGGTATGCAGGTGGCCGGCCGGCTCTCGGACCGACTCGGGACGCGCGTCGTGGTGCCCATCTCCGGGGTGCTGTGCAGCGCGGCCCTCGTGCTGCCCGGCCTGCCCCGGGACCCGTGGACCCTGGCCGGTGCCCTGCTCGTGTTCGGCTTCTGCAACGGCTGCCTCGACGTGAGCATGAACGCCCACGCCGTCCACGTGGAGAAGGCGTACGACCGGCCCGTCATGTCGGCCTTCCACGCCACCTTCTCCGTCGGCGGCGTCATCGCCGCGCTCATCGCCGCGGGCGCCGCGGGCGCCGCGGGCGCCGACCTGAGCCCCGCCGTCACGCTCGGCGTCTCGGGCGCGGCGGGCGTCGTGATCGCCCTGGTGACGGTACGCGGTCTGCTGCCGGCCGCCCTTGAGACCGGCCCCGAGTCCGCCCCGGAGCCCACCGCCTCGCAAGACGACGCGACACCGGCGGCGAAGCGGCGCCGGGCACCCGTGCGCATCTGGATTCTCGCCGCCCTGGCCGCGATGGTCATGCTGGCCGAGGGAGCCGCGAACGACTGGAGCGCCCTGCACCTGAAGAACGTCCTTGGCGCGCCCGCGAGCACCGCCGCCTTCGGCTACGGCACGTACGCGGCGGCGATGACCATCGGCCGGCTGCTCGCCGACCGCGTCTCCGCCCGGTTCGGGCCGATGGCCGTGCTGCGCCACGGCGCCGTCACCGCCGCCGTCGGCATCACGCTCGCGGCCCTCTCGCCCTGGATCGGCGCCGCCATCGCCGGCTGGGCCCTGTTCGGCCTCGGGCTGTCCGGCTGCGTCCCCCAGCTGTTCAGCGCGGCCGGGCGCGCCGACTCCACCGCCGCTGGTGCCAACGTCTCCCGCGTCGCCGGCATCGGCTACCTCGGCATGCTCTCGGGGCCCGCCGTCATCGGCTGGATGACCCATGTCGTGGCGCTGAACCACGCCTTCCTGCTGCTCACTCTGTTCTGCGCGGTGGCCGCCGGTGCCGCGGGTGTCCTGCGCACCGGGGCCGCCGGCACACACGAGGTCGCGCGGGGCGGCGCCGGAACCCCTGTGCGGCACGACTCCTGACATCGTGCCGCACAGGCTCCCGCCCCCTCCCCCTAGGAAGGCCGACTGGAACACTTGCCCGGCGCTTCCCGTGCCAGAGTCTGTAGATGTGTAGAGCCGACAATGGTGCGAGATCATCGGGCTCGACGGGACATAGGGGAGGACATATGCCGGTGACGTCGCCGTACGGGGGTACAGCGAAGCGGCGGACAGAGCCATAGCAGTCGACCACAGGAGGCGAGGCATGACGGGGCCGGAGACGGCACTGGAGGCCATTGGCGCCGGTGCGTACGTCGTGGACGAGCAAGGGCGCATCGTCGTGGTCAACGCACGGGCCGAGCACCTGCTGGGCCACACGGCCGACGAACTCGTCGGCGGGGACGCTCATGACCTGCTTCACCGGGGGCCGCTGGGCCAGTCCCTTCCTGCGACACGGTGCAACATGCGGCAGGCCTTCCACGCCGGACGACCGGCACAGGGCAGCGAGGAGTACTTCGCCCGTGCCGACGGCTCGCTGCTGCCCGTCTCGTGGCTCGTCACTCCCTACGGCCTCGACGACCGCCCGTCCCAGACGCTCGTCGTGTTCCACCCCGTGGAGCGCACGGCCGCCGTAACGGGACATGGCGGGGCGGCCGAGCTGAGTGAGCTCGAGCGGCTGGCGCTGCTGGCGGAGACCACGACGCAGCTGACCTCGACGCTGGACGTCGACGAGGCGCTGCGCCGGCTCGTCGCCCTCGTCCTGCCCAGGCTGGCGGACTGGGTCGTCATCGACCTGATCACCGAACGCGACGAGGTGTGGCGTACCGCCGTGGTCGAGGCCGACGGCGACCGCTTCGTGCACCACGAGGAGCTCGAGGGGCCGATGCCCCCGATTCCCGAGACGTCTCCGCGGCCCCTGTCGCGGGCGTTGCGCGGCGTCGCCTCCACCCTGGCGGGACCCGAGACCTACCAGGCCGCCCCGGATTCCGGCATCGCCGTCGAACAGCGCCACCTCTTCGACGCGTCCGGTATCCGTTCCGCCGCCATCGCGCCCATCCGGGGCACCCGGGAGGTGCTGGGGGCGATGACCCTGGGCCGTACCAGGAAGCCGGGCAACTTCACCGTCGCCGACCTGCCGCTGCTCGAGGACATCGCGCGCCGTGCCGGCCTCGCCCTGGACAACGCCCGCCTCTACGAGCGCCAGCGCAAGGTCGCCGAGACGATGCAGAACCACCTGCTGCCGCAGATGCCGCGGGTACCCGGACTGCACATGACCGTCCGGTACCTGCCCGCCCCCGACGCCTCACAGGTCGGCGGTGACTGGTACGACGCCTTCACCCTGTCCGACGGCGGCACCGCCCTGGCCGTCGGCGACGTCGTCGGCCACGATCTGGAGGCCGCCGCCGGCATGGCCCAGCTGCGGAACATGCTGCGCGCCTACGCCTGGGGCCACCACGAGCCCCCCAGCCGGATCGTCGAACGCCTCGACGAGGCGATCATGCCCATCACCGACGTCTCCATGGCCACGCTCATCCTTGCCCGCATCAACCGCGACGATGGGCAATGGCGTCTGACCTGGACCAACGCGGGCCACCCCCCGCCCCTGCTCGTCACCCGCGACGGCCTGGCCGACTACCTCACCCAGGGCCACGGCCTGCTGCTGGGCACCGGAGTCGCACCACCCGCCGCGACGCCACGGTGCCGCTGCCACCGGGCAGCACCGTCGTGCTGTACACCGACGGCCTCGTGGAAACCCCTGGCCGCACGCTCGACGACGGCCTGAGCCGCCTGCGCCAGCACGCCGCCGCCCTGGCCCACCGCCCGTTGCCGTCCTTCACCGACCAGCTCCTGGAACGCGTCCACCCACCCGGCCACGACGACGTCGCCCTGCTCGCCCTCCAGATCCCGTCCTGAGCGGCGGCGCGTGCGGCGCGTCCCCGCATGGACCTCGGGTACTGGCTGTCCGCCGTCCTGTTCGCGGCGGTCATCGCAGCCGTGGCCGTCGCACACTTCGCCCTCGGCCTGAACGCGGTGTGGAGTTTCTGGATCGCCTACATCCTCACCCGCCCCCTCGGCGCGTCCATCGGCGACTACCTCTCCCAGCGGACGGGCGACGGCGGCGTCGGCCTGGGCGCCGTGGTCACCAGTGCCCTGTTCCTGACCGTCATCCTCGCCCCCGTGGTCTACCTGGCCGTGACACGCAAGGACGTCACCGGTCCGGAGCGGGCCGCTCGGCACGCGGGCTGACCTGCCGACTCGTCCGACCGAGGGCCGCCGGCACCCTGCTGCCCCAGCACGTCGACGGCCTCTTCGGCGAGACCGCCCCCAGCACCGACCCGCGCGACTTCGCCGGCAGCTCCCCGCGACCTACTTCCTCGCCGCCACCCTCGCGGCAGGCGTCATCCTGACCAGCACCGCCACCGAGGCCGTCTGCTCGCCGCGCGCGTCCCCGCGGCCGGCCTCGCCATGCGGCTCGCCCGGGACAACGGCCGCGGCCCCGTGGCCTGTTACGGATTCGCCCTCGGCCTGGCCGTCCTTACGGCCACCCGAGGGACTCCGGCTCCACGGGCTCGGGTGCGCGCCGCTCGGCGAACCACGACGGCGGCAGTCGCGGCCACCGCTCGAACGCGGGCCGGGCGCCCACCCGTTCGACCACGCGCGTCAGCCCGCCCGTGGCCCGTGCGTCGGCAACCACCTGCGCGGGCTCGCCCGCGGTGAACCGGACCCGGACGTGCAGCAGTTGGTGCCGGCCGTCATGAGCTCCGAGGCCGGTCCGAAGACGCCGGAGCTCGCTCTCGCGCATCTGGACGGCCGACCTGCCTCAGCCGGACGCGGTGACCGACGACCACACGCCGAACCACTGCTCGGCGCCGTACTCCACGTACCGCTGCCGCTCGGTGAACCCCAGCTTCGACGCGAGGCGCATCGAGCGTTCGTTGGCGGTGTGGATGGAGAGGACCACCGGCTCACCGGGAAGCGCGTCGGCGAACCAGCCGAGCGCCGCCGAACACGCCTCCTCTGCGTATCCGTGCCCCCATGCCGCCGGCAGGAGCAGGTAGCCGAGCTCGGCCTCCCCGTTGTCCGGACGGACTCGACTCCGACGTTCCGCGTCGCGTCGGTTGAGCTCGATCATGCCGATCATCGTTCCGTCGTGCTCGATCACGAAGAGGCCGGGACGCCGCCCGGGTACCTCAGGCACCATGCGTTCGAGCTCATCACGCGGTCGAGAGCCGCCTGTGTAGGTTCCCACCTCCGGTGACGCGAACAGCTCGATGAACGCCGTACGGTCCCGGGCCTCGGACTCGCGGAGCACGAGCCGCTCGGTTCGTATCGGGGCAGGCGGCCAAGTGACGCGTCCGAGTCCGGTCATGCCAGGCAACGTAGCGCACACCCGTGAGAGTGACCCAGGACCGCCAAGCCCCCGCAGGTCAGCCGTCGAGCGAGGTCACCGCTCACGTTCACAACGCCCGGGCGGCATCATCGGCCGCCGATAACGTGACTGCCGTGATGGTGGGAAGCGAACAGACCCGTCTGGTCGTGCTGCGCGGCAACAGCGCCTCGGGAAAGTCGTCCGTGGCGGCCGGCCTGCGCGAGAGGTTCGGCCGCGGCCTGGCCCTGATCGGCCAGGACAACCTCCGCCGCGTCGTGCTTCGCGAACGCGACCGGCCCGGCGCCGCGAACATCGGCCTGATCGACCTGACGGCCCGCTACGCCCTGGACGCCGGTTACCACGTCGTGGTCGAAGGGATCCTCTACGCCGACCGTTACGGCGACATGCTCGCCGGGTTGCGCGCCGACCACCGCGGCCGGACCCACTTCTACTACCTCGACGTCCCGTTCGCCGAAACCGTCGCACGGCACGCCACCAAACCCATCGCCGATGACGTCGACGAGACACAACTACACGACTGGTACCGCCCACGGGACCTGCTGTCCTACGGCGTGGAGACCGTCATCGGCACCGACAGCGCCCTGCACGAGACGGTCGACCGCATCATGCTCGACACCGGTCTAGCCCACCTGCCCGCGATCGACCGCTGACGGGGGCCCGGGTCGGTGCGTCACTCAGAGGCTCTCAGCGGCCCCTACCGGCCACCGTCACGCAGTGCGTTGTCGATCTGCCCCAAGGCGCTGGTCAGGTGAGCGTAGTCCTCGGCTGCCAGCGGCTTGACGAAGTACTCCTCCACCACGCGACTGTGGACGGCGGCGGCGCGCAGGAAAGCCGTACGGCCCTCGGCGGTCGGCTGGACGAGCGCGACCCTCCGGTCTCCGGGAGAGGCGAGGCGCCGCACCAGACCGGCGTCCTCCATGCGGTCGATCAAGCGGGTGGTGCCGCTGCTCGTGAGCGTGAGGTCGTCGGCCAACTGCCGCTGGGAGACCTCCTCGGCGGGACGACGGCAGAGCCGGATGAGGACCTCCAGCATGGTGTGGCTGATCCCGCACTCCTGTCGCAGTGCGCTGTCGATCCGCTGTTCCAGCCGGGTGGCGGATCTGATCAGCAGGCCGAAGTCCTGGACGAGCCGGCTGTTGGCGGCGCGGGCCGCGAGGTCGGCGTCGTGCTGAGGTGTGGCGTTCATCGCCGGTGAGTTTACTGCCACCTCATCTACTGCCGTCTCAGTCTCTGACCAGTCAATTGCTGACTAGTCAACGAAACTCTAGGGTGGACTCACACAGGCAGAGGGCGAGGAGCAAGCCGTGGAGCTGCAGCACTGGCTGGGCCGGGCCACGCACGCGATACAGGACTGGGCCGAAGCCTTCGGCCCCTACCAGCCTCACCCGGCACTACGGGTGGACGAGGACCGCTTCGCGTCGGTCTTCGGGGAGTTCACCGAGCGGCTGAAGGACAACTACCCCTTCTTCCACCCCCGCTACGCGGGCCAGATGCTCAAGCCGCCCCACCCCGCGGCCGTCGTGGGCTACCTCACCGCGATGCTGATCAACCCCAACAACCACGCTCTGGACGGCGGCCCCGCCACCGCCGCCATGGAACGCGAGGCGGTCCGGCAACTGGCCACGATGTTCGGCTACGACACCCACCTCGGCCACCTCACCACCAGCGGCACCATCGCCAACCTGGAAGCCCTGTTCGTAGCCCGCGAGTCGCACCCCGGCAAAGGCATCGCCTACAGCACCGAGGCCCACTACACCCACGGCAGGATGTGCGGCGTTCTGGGCATGGAGGGTTACCCCGTTCCCACCGACGACCTCGGGCGCATGGACCTCGACGCATTGGAGGAACTGCTGCGCGGCGGCCGGGTCGGCACCGTCGTGCTCACGGCCGGAACCACCGGCCTCGGCGCCGTCGAACCGGTCCACGAAGCCCTCACCCTGCGCGAACCCACGGCGTCCGGATCCACGTCGACGCCGCCTACGGCGGATTCTTCACCCTGCTCGCCGGGGCGGAGGGCCCCGAGGGGCTGCCGGCCGAACCCTGGCGGGCCGTCGCCCGGGCCGACTCCATCGTGGTGGACCCGCACAAGCACGGCCTTCAGCCCTACGGCTGTGGCGCCGTCCTCTTCCGCGACCCCGCCGTCGGCCGGTTCTACCTCCACGACTCGCCGTACACGTACTTCACCTCCGACGAACTGCACCTGGGCGAGATCAGCCTGGAGTGCTCCCGCGCCGGCGCGGCGGCCGCCGCACTGTGGCTCACCTTCCAACTGCTGCCGCCCACCCGCGACGGACTGGGAAAGGTGCTGGCGGCCGGCCGACGTGCCGCGCTGCACTGGGCCGAGCTGATCGACGAGTCGGAACACCTTGAGCTCTACCAGGCCCCGCAGCTCGACATCGTCAGCTACTTCCCGAAGACCGCTCGGACGGCTCTCTCGGAGATCGACGCCGCCAGCGGCCGCATCCTGCGAGAGGGCATGAACGACACCCAGGACCCGGTCTTCCTCAGCACCCTCCGAGTCGACGCCGACCGCTTCGCCGCCCTGCACCCCAAGATCACGACCGACGCCGACGGAGCACGCATCCTGCGCAGCGTCCTGATGAAGCCGGAATCAGAGACCTACGTGGACCACCTGCACCAGCGCCTGGAACAACTCGCCCGATCCTGACCGCCGGGCGGCTGAAGGGGGCGATTTGTGCAGGCCTGGCCCAGTGCGTGGCCCTGGCCGGTTTCGGTACAGCACGCAACAGCGAGTGGCACGTCGAACGCGACCATGCACCCCAGCGCACGGCCACAGGTCCCGGAGGGCAGACCACGACCGTCACCGACAACATCGTCGCCGTCCGACGCACCCGTTAGCCGCAGGCAGGTCGGTGCCCCGCGGAGAGTGTCTCCGCGGGGCACCGAGTCGTCGGTGATCAGCCCTGCGTACCGCCCTGGGTGTTGCCGGAGCCGCCGCCCTGGGTCCCGCCCTGGGTGTTGCCGTTACCGGCGCCCTGGGTCCCGCCCTGAGTGTTGCCGTTACCGGCGCCCTGGGTACCGCCCTGAGTGTTGCCATTGCCGGCGCCCTGGGTTCCGCCCTGAGTGTTGCCATTGCCGGCGCCCTGGGTCCCGCCCTGAGTGTTGCCATTGCCCGCACCCTGCGTACCGCCCTGGGTGTTGCCGTTACCGGCACCCTGGGTTCCGCCCTGCGTGTTGCCGCCCTTGGGCATGGCAGCGTTCTTCGACGAGCTGTTCTTGTTGTCGCTGTTCTTGCTGCTGTTGCTGTTGCTGTGACTGCCGTGGTGCTGCTGGTGGTGGCTGCTGGCGTGGGAGGCGCTGTGGTGCTTCATCATGGGCGCGGCCTCCGCGCTGGCGACACCGAGGGTTCCGGCGGCGAGAGCGGCGATGCAGGAGATACCGGCGATACGGGCGGCCATGTGACGTCGGGCGTTCAGCATGAGAAATCCTTAGGAAGCTGTTCGGGGGGACTGGGGCCGGTCGGCCTTTCGTGTATTCATTTCAGCCCGCCGGGCCGCCCCCGCACGTCCCCCGACCGGCCCACCCACCGGCTGACCCGCACCTCCACCGGTCCTCCACCGGGGGTGGCCCGCCGCTCGACGCCCGGGCAACACGACGGGGGTCGCCGGAGGCTCGAGCTCCGGCGACCCCCGAAGGGTGTGCGCGAGTTACGGCAGCGGCGTCATCATCTGCTCGTTGACCGTCTTGAACGTGTCGGCGATGATCCGGTCCGCCGTGTAGGCGATGTCCTCCGCGGTGTCCTTGGCGCCGGTCTGCGTCGCGCCGGTGACGGCGCCCTGCGTGTTGCCCGTGCCGCTCTGGGTACCGCCCTGCGTGTTGCGGGTCCCGCTCTGCGTGCCGCCCTGCGTGTTGTTGGTGCCGCCCTGGGTCCCGCCCTGGGTGTCGGTGTTGTGGGCGCCGCCCTGGGTTCCGCCCTGGACGTTGCCGGTTCCGCCCTGTGCGCCGCCCTGGGTGTTCTTGGTGCCGCCCAGCATGGCGCTGTTCACGTTGCCGGTGCCGCCCTGGGTGATCCCGGCCCCGCCCTGCGTTCCGCCCGGGCCGTTCCCGATATGAATATTGTTGGTGTCGCCCTTCCCCTCGTTGGTGATATTCCCGTAAAAACCGTTATTAATAATAACGGTGCCCGCGGTGGGGAACGCGGCATCACGGGGGGAATGCGCGGACGCCTGACCTGCTGCGGTGCCGGTCAGCGTCATGGCGGCGGCGAAAGACAGAATGGTGCAGATGCCGGCTCGTTTCACGGGCAGTCCTTTCGTGCGGTTGATAGGAGATACGAATTCCTGTCGTTCCAAAATGTCGCAACATCGCACTCGAAAACCACAGCGACACGGACGGTGTCACCCGTACAGAGCGCCGGGCCGCGTATCCCGACGCAGACCGCGGGGGCGGCTGCTCGGCGGCCGCCCCCGCGGGGATGTTCACAGACGCTCAGCCGCGCACGATGTTCTGAGCCTGCGGTCCCCTCTGCCCCTGCCCGATCTCGAAGGTGACGTGCTCGCCCTCGGTGAGCTCCCGGTATCCGTTGCCCTGGATCTCGGAGTAGTGCGCGAAGACGTCGGGGCCACCTCCGTCCTGGGCGATGAAGCCGTATCCCTTCTCGGAGTTGAACCACTTCACGGTGCCGCTGGCCATCGATAGATCCTTCGTTCATGCCGGGAGCGACCCTTGCCTCGGGCCCGCTCCGGCTCCCTTTGCAGCAGGAGCCGACATCGTTCTACCCGAGCCGCCGCGGCCTGTCCGCCTCAGCAGACGGCGTGGCGCGGGGAAGGGCTCAGGTTGGGCGCCGGCGAGGGGCCTCGTCGGGTCGCTGCTTGAAGACACCGCAGGCGGGAACCAGTGCCGCCATGGCTGTCGACCACACCCGAGCACCTGTTCTGGAAGCACTCGTCGAGTACCGCCGCAGCGGACAGCTGTCGTTCACCCCGCCCGGGCACAAACAGGCCCGCGGTGCCGATCCGGCGGTGCGCGAGGTGCTGGGCGACGCCGTGTTCCTCGGCGACGTACTGGCCTCGGGCGGCCTGGACGACCGGCTCACCCGCGGGCGCGTGCTGGAGCGGGCCGAGCGGTTAGTCCGTCGTCTCCGGGCTGGTGTTGGCCGGGATCGAACCAGTCTGGGTCGAGCCTCGCTGGGACGCGGAGCGGGCGATCGCCCATCCGCCCGCGGCCGCCGACTTCGAGGCGGCCTTCCATGCCCACCCGGGGGCCAAGGGAGCGCTGGTCACCAGCCCGACCCCGTACGGCGCCTGCGCCGACCTGCGGTCGATCGCCGACGTCTGCCACCGGCGGGGACTGCCGCTGATCGTCGACGAGGCATGGGGCGCCCATCTGCCCTTCCACCCGGCCCTGCCGTCGTGGGCGATGGACGCGGGCGCCGACATCTGCGTCACCAGCATCCACAAGATGGGCAGCGGCCTGGAGCAGGGCTCCGTCTTCCACCTCCAGGGCGATCTCGTCCCGCCGGAGCTGCTGAAGACGCGGTCCGATCTGCTGAGCACCACCAGCCCCTCCGTCCTGATCTACGCGGGACTGGACGGCTGGCGCCGTCAGATGGCACTGCACGGCCCGGAGCTCATGGCCACCGCGTTCGACCTCGCGGCCGAGGCCCGGTCGGCCGTGGAGGAGATCGACGGCCTGCACGTCAACGACCGCGACGACTTCTGCGGACCGGGGCGCGCGGACGACTTCGACCCGCTGCCGGTGATCATGGACGTCTCGGCTCTGGACATCACCGGGTACCAGGCCGCCGACTGGCTGCGTGCCCACCGTGGACTCGACGCGCACCTGGTGGATCACCGTCGTGTCAGCGCCCAGATCACCCACGGGGACGACCCCGGCACGACCGCGGAATTGGTGAGCGCCATGAAGTCCCTGGCGCAGGCCGCGGCTGGCATGGCTCCCGGCCCGCGGGTGGACGTGCCCGCACCGGCCGACCTGCGGATGGAGCAGGTTCTGCTGCCCCGGGACGCCTTCTTCGGGCCGGCGGAACACGTACCGGTCGACGAGGCGGTGGGCCGTGTCGCGGCAGAAATGATCACCCCCTACCCTCCCGGCATCCCCGCCGTCCTGCCCGGCGAGCGGCTCACCGAACCGGTACTGCGCTACCTGACCACCGGCAGCGAAGCGGGCATGAACCTGCCCGACGCCACCGACCCGGAGCTGGACACGGTCAGGGTGGCCGCCTCGGCGGACGCCTGACGCGGCAGCCGCCCAGGCGCCTGTCCGGCCGCGTACGCGTTCAGCGATCAGGCGATCAGGCCTTCAGGCGGGCTCAGGTGACGGCGAAGCCGATGCTGACCGCGTTGGCGATGAGGTAGATCGCGGTGGTGGTGACGGCCACGACCGTGTTGGTGCGCCGTACCAAGGCTCTCCTCTCGGTTCTGGACCAGCTCCAGAGGATGTACGTCGTGCAGCCGACGCCGACCAGTGTGTAGAGGAGGGTCGCCAGGTGGATCTGGTCCACGAGGGTGACGCCGAAAGAGGTGCCGGTGAGGCCGGCGGCCCGCATGCTGACGACGACGCTGAAGAGGGAGGCGCCGAGAATGCCGAAACGTGCGCCGAGGACCGTGAGGAATTCGGGGGCCCAGATCCAGTAGGAGATGAAGGAGATGAGAAAGCCGACGTAGGCGGGCCAGGCCTGCCGGATGAAGCCGGCCAGGTCGTCGCGTTCGAGCTTGAGGGCGATCACGAACTGGCTGTACTCGCTGTTCTTGCCGCGCGTGATATGGGGGTCGCCGAAAGAGGTCCGGTAAGTGTGGGTGACCACCCTGACCCCGAAGCCCCGGATCTTGAATCCTTCGAGGTTGATGGCGTGGTCATAGCCTGAGTCGGCGGTGTCGGCGATGTAGGCGAACTGGGAGGAATTGAATTCCGAGTCCTCTACCTGGATCCGAACGTCCTGGCGGTCGAACGGGTATTCGCTGAGGTCGAACTGCTGGCGGAAGGTGCCGGAGACTTTCACCTGGGACCAGTACTCGTTGCCGACTTTCTCCACGGACCTGTCGCTCTGGGTCACCGAGGTGGCGTTGACGAATTCCAGACGGCGGGTGGCGTCCAGCGTGGCGCTCGGACACACACTCCACAGCCAGAAGTCGGCGTTGATGGTCCGCGGGGAGACCTCCAGGCCGTACAGATCGGTGACATACGCGCCGACGCGGCAGGTGGGTGCGGCAGCGGCCGGGGCCACCGAGAGCCCCGAGAGGGCCGTCAGCGCGAAGGTGCACAGCAAAAGGGTGACCAGCCGACGGCGCACCCGGTTCCCCCACCCGCCTTTACGGATTCCAGGGATCCCATGGGAAAAGAGGCGGCCGGAGCATGGACGGTCGGACTTTCCCATGGTCTCAAAAATAGCGGAGCGTACCGAGGCGTTTTCGGGATGACACACGCGTGGGAACCCCGAATCCCCGACGCAGGCAGCCGACCGCCGACGTCCCCCGGCCCGTGGTCCGATCGGGCGATGCGGGAGGGGAGGTGCCTTTCACAGTCTGGAAGACACCAAGGCACCTCCCCCGAATGCCTGTGAGGCGAAGGAGACGGACGATGATTCGAGACCGGCTGCGCATCTGGTGGAACACCTACGGCCGCAGGAACGGCGCCGCCCTGCGTCGGCAACCGGCAGGGCACCTCTGCTTCGGGTCCCCGCACCACTGAGGCGCCGAGCCGGGGGAGTAGGGGTTCAGGCGCGAGACGGCCGGGGCCACGCACGCATCACCCCGAGGGCTCGACCACCGTCGGCAGTCGAGACGCGTGGGGTGTGGTCCGGCGGCTGGTGCGGTAACGGCCGGGGGTCGTTCCGACGATGCTGGTGAACGCCGAGATGAAGCCGCTGGGGTTGGCCCATCCACAGGCGTACGCGGTGTGCGTGGTGTCGTGGCCCTCGGCGAGGAGCACGAGCGCGTGGAAGACACGTAGCTGCGTACGCCACTCGTAGAAGGTCATGCCGAGCTCGCTGCGGAACAGCCGGCTGAGCGTGCGGGTGCCGGCCCCGATCCTCTTCCCGAGTTCGGCCAGCGTGGTGTTGTCGGCCGGCGACTCGTACAGCGTCCGGGCAATGGCTTGCAGTCGGTCGTCCTGCGGCTCGGGCAGGTGCAGCGGCTGTTCGGGTGCTTCACGGAGCTCATCGACGAGCACGCGAAGGAGGCGCGAGCGCGCGGAGCGGTCGTAGCCGGGCGTGGCGTCGTCACGGCCGCGAGGGCTGGTGAGGGCGAGCAGGACCTCGCGGGCGAGGGGCGAAGCCAGGAACACGGCGGGCCGGTCCGGCACGAGGCGGGCGAGGGACGGCGTGAGGAAGACGATCCGCATGTCGGTGTCCCCGTGCGCGCGGTGACGGTGTGTGAACCCGGCGGGGGTCCAGGCGGCCCGGTTGGCGGGAACGATCGACGTACCGTGCTCGGTGTGAACGCTCAGGACCCCGCCGGCCGCGTACACCAGGTGCCCCCGTGGGTGCGACTGCTCCGTGCTCGTCCCGCCGGACGGCCAGAGGTGGCGCCCGCCGGACGGCCACACATGGGACGTCGCACCGGCGATCGGGGAAGGTTGGCGGCGAACGGGCATCAGTTGGCATCGTATCGTTGGCGAGCCACACGTCGATCTGGCGAAACTTCCCTCGTACGCAATGGTCTTGGGACTCGCGAAGGAGAAGCGCATGGCGACGTTCGTCCTGGTGCCCGGCGGCTGGCACGGCTCCTGGTCGTTCGAGGCGGTGGTGCCGCTGCTGGAGCGTGCCGGTCACGCCGTGCACGCCCTGACCCTCACCGGTCTGCGGCCGGAGGACGACGACGCGACGGTCGCCACCGCCAACCTCGACACGCACGCCGACGACGTGTTGCGGCTGCTCGACCGCACCCGTACCACCAGCGCGACGCTGGTCGGTCACAGCTACGGCGGGATGGTGATCGCCGCCGCCGCGGATCGCGCCGGCGGCCGGGTCTCCCGACTGGTGCACCTCGACGCCTACGTACCGCGCGACGGCGAGTCGTGCTGGTCGTCGACGACCGAGCGCTACCGGGAGGCCTTCGTCGCCGGGGCCGCGACCACCGGCTACGCCGTCCGGCCGCCGGACGGCGGCGATCCCCGCCGCCGTCCCCACCCCCTCGCCTCGTTCCTCCAGAAGATCCGCCTCACAGGCACGCTCGACCAGGTACCCCGACGTGAGTTCGTCCACTGCTCCGGATGGGAGGACCGGACCCCGTTCGCCGAACTCCGCACCCGGCTCCGAGCCGATCCCGCATGGCAGGTCCACGACCTTCCCACCGGCCACGACGCGATGCACGAGGCGCCGGAGGCGGTCGCGGCACTGCTGCTCGACGAAGGCGCCGCGGATACGCCGACGCCCGGACGACAGGCTCGCCGCTGAGGACGGCCGTCAAAGGGGTCCTCGAATACACCGCCACCGGCGACCTCACCGGACGGACTCGCCCTGCTCCGGCAACACCGCGCCGGCCTCGAACTGCTCCGCCTCGCCAAGCGCGACGCCGCTTCCCCCGACACGGACGTGCTCACCGCTCTGTGCACCCTCCTGCCCGGCCGCTCCGGCCGGACTTGATCTCTGCACCCGGGACCGGACGCCCGCCACGGGGGAGTACGCGCGGGCGCCTCGGTCATGTCCCGGGCCACCAGGTGTTCCTGGAGTCGAGCTGCGCGCCGGGACGCTTCGCATATGCCAAGGGCCGTTCCAGGTGGCATCACTGTGCGTACTTGCTAAGCTACGCATTGTATTCGGTGTGTCTGGAACGAAGACCGCCGTCTTCCGCCCGTCCCGCTGGAAGCGGGGCGTGCTCTCCCTCGCGCATGCGTACGCGTGTCCATGCGCGCACCCCCCACACAGGAAGGCAGGTTCCCCATGCCTGTTGACGACTACTCGGCCGCCCCGTTCACGCTCGACACGGAAAGCCTCGCCAAGCTGGACGCGATGCGCGAGGCGATGCTGGACCCGTCGCCACGACGCATCGGAAGGCTCGACCAGTGGGGACTGGCCGACACCTACGAGGTGTACGCGGAGATCGCCGAGTACCGCGAGTTCCCGATCGGCATGGCGGACGGGACGCAGATCGACGCGGCGCTGAGCGTCCCCCGTCACCTCGCCCCCGGGCAGAGCTGTCCCACGATCGTCATGCCCGCTCCGCTGATCGACATCGGCCGCAGAGCCTATCTCGGGATGTTCCCGCGCTGGGCACTGGGCGGCTACGCCGTCCTGGCCTACAGCCAGCGCGGTCTGGCCGAGTCGAGCGGCGACATCCAGGTCGCCGGCCCCCGGGACGTCGCCGACGCCGTCGAGATCCTCGACTGGCTGGCCGGGACGGAAGGCGTCGACGCCGACCGGATCGGCTGCTTCGGCGCCTCCTACGGCGCCGGAACCAGTCTGCTGCTGGCCGCCGAGGACCAGCGGGTCAAGGCCGTGGCCGGCGCCAGCGCCTGGGGAGACCTGCTGGCCTCGCTGTTCGAGAACGACACCCGACACATCCGGGCCTTCGAGTCGCTGGTGAAACTCTTCAACGAGGAGCGGTGCTCGAAGGAGTTCCGCAAGATCATCGACAAGATCCGCAGCAACGTCATCGACGACGAGGTCAAGGAGTTCGCCCGGGTCCGCTCACCGAGGCACCACCTGAAGGAGTACGGCGCCGACCTGCCGATCCTGATGACGACCTACTGGCACGAGACGATCTTCTCGGTGCCCGCCGTCGTGGACTTCTTCAACGAACTGCAGGGCCCGAAGTCGCTGCTCGTCCAGATCGGAGACCACGGAAACGGCGAACTGGGCGGCCTGCTGGGCCTGATCTCCAAGCCGACCGAGATGGCCTACCGCTGGATGGACCACTACCTCGGCGGCACCGCCGGCGACGGAGTCAAGCCACAGTTCGGAGTGCGCTCGGAGTACATGCACAACCTCCTGTCCGACGTGTCCCACCCCAAGTGGGAGTCGTACCTGCTGCCCCGCAAGAGGTTCCACCTCGGCGCCGCGCCCTCGGGCCGGCCCGACGCGCCCATGTCCGAGGGGCAACCGCAGCCCGGCTGGACCCGCTCGCTCCAGGCCACCGGCCAGGACACCGAAGCCGTCGTCGCCCCGCAGCTGGTCAAGACGGGCCTGGCCGAGCGTGCGGGCATGCCCCACCTCTACAGGACCGCCGGCATCGACCGCGACCAGGTCCTGATCTGGACCTCGACGCCTCTGGACCAACCGATGCGCGTACAGGGCGAACTGGAGCTTCGGGTGACCGTCAAGCCCGAGGCGAAGAACGCCACCATCGTGGCCTACCTGATGGACTGCGACCCGGCGACCGGCAACGCCGCCATCATCACCCACGCCCCCTGCACCCTCACCGACCAGCAGGCCGGCAAGGCCACCACGGTGACCTTCCCACTGCAGCCCGCCCACTACGTGCTGCGCCAGGGCCGCCAACTCCAGCTGATCATCGGCTCGCACGACCGCTTCTTCGCCGACGCCAACACCACGCCCTCCAGCATCGAGATCTCCTCACCGCAAGGCACCGAGTCCTACGTCGACATCCCCCTGGGCACCCTGGCGTAACGAGGGCACGGGCCCGGGCCGACAGCGCCGTCCCTCGAACCGGGTGAGCCCTGTCCCTGCTGCGGTCAGCACCTGGCCGCACAGGGACAGGGCTCGTGGGCACGGGTGTCGACGTGCCGTGAGGGCCGGCCGCCGGACGATGTGGCACGAGCCGGCCGGAGCTAGGGGCGCTGGCGCATGTCCAGGCTGCAGCGCAGCCGGACCCCGAACTGTCCGGGAGCGCGGTTGGTGCGTTCCACGGCGGTCGTCGCCCACATCGCGGCGAGAGCGGCGTGGAAGGCGAATGCGGTCTGGTCGTCGGCGGCCGTGATGTCGACGATGATCAGACCCGGCTCCGACACGTGAACCTCGTTGATCACTTCCATGCACGTCACGACGCTCGGCGGTGTCCAACGGGTTCGCGGCGCTTGCGCAGTTCACCCGAGCGGCGCACAGACGAAATCACCGCATCCACCTTCCCGGCCCGAAGGGTGAGGAGCCTCTCCCCGGGAAATCCCGCGAGTCGCGATGAGTCCTGGGGCGTCCGGCCGTCGTACTGTCAAAACCCGTCGCCAAGGGGGCTTTAGATGCGCAGCGTGACCTGTTCGATGAGCGTCTCACTCGACGGCTACATCGTCGGACCGGACGGCGGTTTCGACTGGACGGTGCCCGACGAGGAGGTCTTTCGCCTCGCCACGGACGAGGTGCGCGGGGCCGGCGTCCACCTGTTGGGCCGACGGCTGTACGAGACGATGCTGTACTGGGAGACCGCCGACGAGGATCCATCGCTCGGCTTCTCCACGCTCGAGTTCGCCACGATCTGGAAGTCGCTCCCCAAGGTGGTGTTCTCCACCACGTTGTCGGCGGTCCAGGGCAACGCCCGCCTGGCCTCCGGCGGCCTGGCGGAGGAGATCGAGCGGTTGCGGGCCGAGCCGGGAGAGGGTGACATCGCGATCGGCGGCGCGACTCTCGCCGCCGAGGCGGCCGCGCTCGGTCTGATCGACGAGTACCGGGCCAGGGTCCACCCGGTGCTCGTCGGCGGTGGCATTCCGTTCTTTCCCCGGCACGAGCGCCGGGTGGACCTCGAACTTCTCGAAACCCGCACCTTCAGCTCAAGAGTCGTCTACCTCCGGTACCGCGTCACGCGCTGACTGGCTCGCCCGCCGAGCCCGGCGGGCTTGCCTCAGTGGGTGCGCAGGAAGGCGAGGGCGGTGGTGACGGCCGTGAGGGCGGTGCCGACGGTGAGGGTCCAGGCGAGGCAGTGGCGTCGTAGTTGCCGGTAGCGGTGTTCGTATTCAGCGCGCAGTGAGGCGCAGCGGGCGGCGATGTGTTCGAGATCGGCGCGGGCGCGTCGCAGGCTGTCGGCGGTGTATGCCTGCTCGATGGCGACCCGTTGTGACGTGGTCAGCCAGTCCAGTGGCGCTGTGAACTCGCGCGCTCGCTGCTCGGATTCGGTGACGCGTGCTTGCCAGAGGAGATATCCCTCGACCTGGTTGCTGAATTCCTTCCCGGCACTCGGATGGGGCAGCCGGGCCTTTTGCGGTCCGGGTTCCGACGGGTGGTGGCCGGGAGACGGATTCCGGGCGTTCATCGAGGCCCGGGTCCGGGGTTCTGGGCGCTGGTGGGGAGGTGGGCTTCGTGTTCGTTCATGGCGATTTCGGGGTGGTGGAGGT
>NZ_JAJSZC010000150.1:0-19263 GCF_036815105.1 Streptomyces sp. IBSBF 3136 | reverse complement strand
CCCCCCCCCCCCCCCCCCCCCCCCCCCCCCCCCCCCCCCCCCCCCCCCCCCGCCGGGGCGGGAAGGAGTGCGGGTGTTGCCGGGCTGCAAGCGCACACGCCCGGTGCCGGTGCCACGGGCGCGCACACGCCCGGCAGCGGCGGTATCCGACCGGCCCTGTCCCGGAGCCGGGTCGTACTGCGGTACCGAGGTACCGAACCGACCAGCCCCCGCTGCCCGAAGGCGCCGGGGGAGACCGACGACGGCTGCGTCACCAAACCGTCGTCAGCGGATGCGAGGGGGTGACCTCGCTCGTCTGAGCTTAACCGGCGAGTAACGAGCGCGCCAGCCCTCGGCGGAACCGACTTTGTGATGTGGCTCCCTCCACGGGCGCCCCCCGCCTACCCTGGTCGCCGTGGACGAAGAGTTGCGATCGCTCACGGAACGCGTACGGCGCGAGTCGGGCGGCCCCGCGGGCGGCTCGGCGGACTGCGAACGGCTGCTGGCGACCGGCGACCGCGACGAACTCGCCGGGGTGCTCACCGAACCCGGTCGGCCGCTGTGGGCCAGGGAACTGGCCGCGTTCCGGCTCGGCCTGGCCGGCGACCGGCGGGCCTTCGAGTCCCTGGTGCTGCTCCTCAACCACCGCGACCCGCCGCGCTGCGCCTCGGCCGCCCACGCCCTGGCCCGCCTCGGCGACCCGCGCACCGCCCGCGCCGCCGCCGCCCTCGCCACCAACGAACTGCGCGTCGCCTACGCCCTGCATCCGGTACGGCTGCTGACCGCGCTGCGCGCGCCCGAGTCCGTGCCGGCGCTGATCACCACCCTGGAGCGGCGGCTGCGCCCGCACGACCCCTACCGCCGGGTGGCCCTCGCCTGTGTGGAGGGTCTGGGCGCCCTCGGCGACGCCCGGGCCCGCCGCGTCCTGAACGAGGCCCTCGCCCACCCGGCGCTCGCCGAGGCGGCGGTGCACGCCCTGGCGCGGATCCCGCAGCAACAGCGGAAGGCGTGACGGGACGTGACGACGGGTCAGCCGCCCAGGGGGCGGGTGTAGCGCACCTCGGGCACCGGCACCCCGTCCACGTCGTACGGCTCCTCGGCGCCGTCCGCGTGGAAACCGGCCCGCTCGTAGAAGCGGCGGGCGCGCACGTTCTCCTTCAGGACCCACAGGCGCATGCTCGGGTACCGGGCGCACTGCCCGACCGACTCGGCCAGCAGCGCCCGCCCGACACCCGCGCCGAGGTGCGCGGGGTCGACGTAGATCGCGTACAGCTCGGCGTCCCCGGTGCGCCCCGCGACGTCGTCCCGGTACGGCCCGTACGCGGCCCAGCCGACCACCTCGCCGTCCCGCTCGGCGACCAGGTTCAGCACCGCGCCGTCGCCCTGCTCGAACCAGGACCGGCGCCGCTCGGCGTCCCGGGCCACGCTGAGCCCGTCGAGGTAGGACTGGGGCATGAGCCCCCGGTAGGCGTGCTGCCAGCCGCGGATGCGGATCTCGGCGACACGGTCGCAGTCGGCGAGGGCCATCGGCCGGACATGGGTGAGCGGGGCGTGCGGGGCGTCCATGGGCCACACCCTAGAGAGCCGCTCTCCGGCCCGCCCGTGAATATCGGGGGCCGGGGGAGCGGCGGCCCGGCTACCGGCGGAAGCCCAGCAGGCTGTGCAGGGTCATGCCGGCGGATGTCGTGGCGGCCGCCTTGTTCGTCGGCGGCGCCGGGTCCGGGGACTTCGGGCAGACCGCGTCGGCCACCGGGCCGCCGTGCGGGAGCGTGCCGTCGGTGAGGTAGGCGGCCAGGTAGCCGTCCAGGCAGGCGTTGCCGCTCAGGCTGATGCCGTGGTTGCCGCCGCCCTCCTCCACCACCAGGCTGGAGCGCGCGAGCAGGCGGTGGGCCGTGACGCCCCCCGCGTAGGGGGTCGCGGCGTCGTCCGTGGCCTGGAACAGCAGCGTGGGCGGCAGTTCGGTGTTCGCGATGCTCACCGGACCCGCCGGCTCGGTCGGCCAGAACGCGCAGGGTGCGTTGTACCAGGCGTTGTTCCAGGCCATGAAGGGCGCCTTCGCGTACACCGCCCAGGTGTCCGCCTGCCAGCGGCTCCACGCGCGCGGCCAGACCGCGTCACGGCACTGCACCGCCGTGTAGACGCTGTAGCCGTTGTCGCCCGAGGCGTCCACCGCGCCGAACTTCCGGTACGCCTCCACCAGCGGCCCGGCGTCCTTGTCGTGGACGTAGGCGGCGAACGCCTCGGCGAGGTAGGGCCAGTAGCCGTCGTAGTAGCCGCCCGGGATGAAGGTGTCCTCCAGCTCCGAGGCGCCCACCACGCCGCCCGCCGGCTTCTTCGCCAGGGCCGCCCGCATCGCGTACCACTTGGCCGCCACCCCGGCCGGGTCCGTGCCGAGCCGGTACGTCGCGTCGTACCGCGCGATCCACGCCATCAGCGCGCGGTGACGGGCGTCGAAGGCGTAGTCCTGGCCGAGGTTGTCCGCGTACCAGACCCCCGTGGGGTTCACGACCGAGTCCAGCACCAGGCGGTGCACCCGCCCGGGGAACAGCTTCGCGTAGACCGCGCCGAGGTAGGTTCCGTACGAGTAGCCGAAGTAGCTGATCCTTTCCGCGCCCAGGGCCCGCCGGACGGCGTCCATGTCCCGGACCGCGTTCACCGTGGTCATGTAGGGCAGCACGTCCGCGTAGGCCCGGCCGCAGGCGGCGGCGAAGGACCGGGCGCGTTCGAGGTTCGCCCGCTCCAGCGCGTCCGTCGCGGGCACCGTGTCGGGGCGGACCGACCCGAAGTGGCGCGGGGAGCAGTCCAGGGCCGGCGTGCTGCGGCCCACCCCGCGCGGGTCGAAGCCGATGACGTCGTAGCGGGCGGCCACGCCCTTGGGCAGCGCCGAGGCGACGTACCCGGCGAGCGTGAGACCGCTGCCGCCGGGCCCGCCCGGGTTGACCAGGAGGGGGCCCTCGGAGGTCTTCGCGGTGTGCGGGACGCGGGACAGGGCGAGGGTGATCTGCCGGCCGGACGGCCGCGCCGGGTCGAGCGGCACCGGCACGGAGGCGCACTGGAGCGTCGGGTGGTCGCCGGTGGCGCACTTCTTCCAGACGGGTGCCGCCGGGGCCGGGGCGGGGGCGGCCGCCCCGGCGGGCACGGCCGTGACCGAACCCGCCACCAGGGCGGCGGTCGCGCACAGCACGGCTGCGCGAGTTCTCATGGGGCCTCCCGGGACGGAGGGTGATGCGAACCGTGAGGATCACGGTTCTCGCGGGATCGTCCCGGAAACGGAACCCGAATGAACCTGTTCTGTCAGTACGTGACCCGATTGGGTCGAGCGATGCCCTCCAACGCCCTCACATGAGGGTGAGCTGGGTCGGCTCGTCCGTGGCCGCCGCGGACTCCGCGACCGGCGTGGGCGCCGAGGGCCCGGCGCTCTCCCCGGGGTCCGCCGGCCGGATGCGCCGGGCCTGTCCCGCGCGCCCTGGCCCGATCCCGTACTCCTGGGCCAGTTCGTGCACCTGGCGGGTGATCCGGCGCTGGTACCACGTGGGCGCGTAGGAGCCCTCCGCGTACAGCCGCTCGTAGCGGCGCACCAGGTGGGGGTGGTGCCGGCCGAGCCAGGCCATGAACCACTCCCGGGCGCCCGGCCGCAGGTGCAGCACCAGCGGCGTGACCGAGGTGGCCCCGGCCGCCGCGATCGCCCGTACCGTCTCCCGCAGTTGCGCCGGGGCGTCGCCGAGGAACGGGACCACCGGCGCCATCAGCACCCCGCAGCCGATCCCGTGCTCGCCGAGGGTCCGTACGACGTCGAGGCGCCGCTCGGGCGCGGGCGTGCCCGGCTCCACCGTGCGCCACAGCTCCGTGTCGGTGAAGCCCACGGAGACCGAGATGCCGACGTCGCTCACCCGGGCCGCCCGGGTGAGCAGGTCCAGGTCGCGCAGGACCAGCGTGCCCTTGGTCAGGATCGAGAACGGGTTCGCGTGCTCGGTGAGCGCCGAGATGATCCCCGGCATGAGCCGGTAGCGGCCCTCGGCGCGCTGGTAGCAGTCGACGTTGGTGCCCATCGCCACGTGGTCGCCCTGCCAGCGGCGGGAGGCGAGCTGGCGGCGCAGCAGCTCGGGGGCGTTGACCTTGACCACGATCTGGGTGTCGAACCCGATGCCCGTGTCGAGGTCCAGGTAGCCGTGCGTCTTGCGGGCGAAGCAGTACACGCACGCGTGCGTGCAGCCCCGGTAGGGGTTCACCGTCCACTCGAACGGCATGCGCGAGGCGCCCGGCACCCGGTTCAGGATCGAGCGCGCCCGCACCTCGTGGAAGGTGATCCCGCGGAACTCGGGCGTGTCGAAGGTACGGGTGACGACGGCGTCCGCGCCGAACAGCGCGGGATCGGCGGCCCGGCCGTGGTCGTCGGAGTCCGCGGACCGCACGGTGAGGTTCTCCCAGCGCATGACGCCTCCTCGATAGCACTGGCCACAGAATAGAACATACGTTCCCATGATCGTGCGACCCCGATTTGGGAGGCCGGGCGCCGGGGTGGTTGGCTTGCCCCAACCCCGAGCAACCAGGTCCTGGAGGAACGCAATGGCGCAGGTCGAGGCCACTACGGAGCGGGTCGTCGCGGCGGACGCGGAGAAGGTGTTCGACGCCCTCGCCGACTACCGCGGTACGCGGCAGCGGCTGCTGCCCGAGCACTTCAGCGAGTACGAGGTGCGCGAGGGCGGCGACGGCGAGGGCACCCTCGTCCACTGGAAGCTCCAGGCCACCAGCAAGCGGGTGCGCGACTGCCTCCTGGAGGTCAGCGAGCCCACCGACGGCGAGCTGGTCGAGAAGGACCGCAACTCCTCCATGGTCACCACCTGGCGCGTCACCCCGGCGGGCGAGGGCAGGTCCCGGGTCGTCGTCACCACCACCTGGAAGGGCGCCGGCGGCATCGGCGGCTTCTTCGAGAAGACCTTCGCGCCCAAGGGTCTGGGCCGGATCTACGACGCCGTGCTCGCCAACCTCGCGCGCGAGGTCGAGGCGTAGCCGGCGGTCGTCAGGAGCGGGCCGGTGCGGGGGTGTTGCGCCCCTCACCGGTTCGGGTGGATCTCCGCGGAGTCCGGGACTGTGCCGTGACTCGCCGTACTTGTTCGCAGTTGTCGCTTACGCGGGACATATGTGACAGGTGCGACGTGGGGAGCGGTACGTGGGCGGGACGACTCTGGTGCGGCACGAACCGCCCACGGCTGCCGACCCGGCACCCGCGCCCGCGCCGGCGGCGGACGCCGAACTCCCCCCGCGCCGGGTGCGGTTGGTCTTCGTCGGACTGATGCTGGCGCTGCTGCTGGCCGCGCTGGAGCAGATGATCGTCGCGACCGCGCTGCCGAAGATCGTGGGCGAACTGCACGGCCTGGACCGGATGTCCTGGGCGATCACCGCCTATCTGCTCACCTCCACCATCGGCCTGCCCCTGTACGGCAAGCTCGGCGACCTCCTCGGCCGCAAGGGCGTCTTCCAGTTCGCCATCCTGGTCTTCGTCGTCGGCTCCGGGCTCGCCGGCCGGGCCGGGAGCATGGACCAGCTGATCGCCTTCCGCGCCCTCCAGGGCGTCGGCGCGGGCGGGCTCATGATCGGCGTGCAGGCGATCATCGCCGACATCGTGCCGCCCCGGCGGCGCGGCCGCTACATGGGCCTGATCGGCGCCGCGTTCGGCCTCGCCTCCGTCGCGGGGCCCCTGCTCGGCGGCTACTTCACCGACCACCTCTCCTGGCGCTGGTGCTTCTACGTCAACGTCCCCTTCGGCCTGCTCACCCTGGCCGTCGTGACCGCCGTCCTCGACCTGCCCAGGCCTCGGGTCCGCGCCCGGTTCGACGTCCTCGGCGCCCTGCTGCTCGCGACGGCCTCCACCTGCCTGGTGCTGCTGACCAGTTGGGGCGGCACCGAGTACGCCTGGGGTTCGCGCCAGATCCTCGGCCTCGGCGCGGGCGCCCTCGCCGCCACCGCGCTGTTCGTCGTCGCCGAGCGCTTCGCCGCGGAACCCCTCATCCCGCTCCGGCTGTTCCGGGACTCCGTCTTCGACGTCACCGGCCTGGTCGGTCTGGTGATCGGCGTGGCCCTGTTCGGCGCGGCCAGCTACCTGCCCACCTTCCTGCAGATGGTGGACGGCGCCAGCGCCACCGAGTCCGGGCTGCTGATGCTGCCCATGATGGCCGGGATCGTCGTCGCCTCGATCGTCGGCGGCCAACTGATCAGCCACACCGGCCGGTACAAGATCTTCCCCGTGCTCGGCGGTGCCCTCGCCACCGTCGGCATGTGGCTGCTGTCCCGGCTTCAGGCCGACACCCCCCGGCTCCAGTACAGCGTCTGGATGGCCGTCCTCGGCGCCGGCATCGGACTGGTCATGCCCGTGCTGGTGCTCGCCGTGCAGAACTCCGTGCGCGCCGCCGACCTCGGTACCGCGACCAGCGCCAACAACTACTTCCGGCAGATCGGCGGCAGCGTCGGCGCCGCCGTCTTCGGCACGCTCTTCGCGAACCGGCTCGCCGACGCCCTGCGCGCGGAACTCCCCGCGCGCGCGGGCGCCCGGCTGCCCGACCCCGAGTCCCTGACCCCGCAGCTCGTGCACACGCTGCCCCCGGCCCTGCGCGACGCCTACATCCGCGCCTACGCCGACGCGATGCCCCGGATCTTCCTCTACCTCGTCCCGGTGCTCGCCCTCGGTCTGCTCATCGCCTTCTTCCTCAAGGAGAAACCGCTGGTGTCCCACCACGCCACCGAACCGGAACCCGCCACCAGGACCGAACCCACCGGCCCCTACGCCGCCGTCCCGAACGCCTCCGTCCCGCAGGCCCGCACCCAGCCTTCGGCCGCGGGCGGCCCCGGCTCGCTCCGCTCGCCGCACGCCGCCGGAGTCCCGGTGTGCGGCACGGTGCAGCACCCCGACGGCACCGCGGTGCCCCGCGCGGCGCTCACGCTCATCGACGTCACCGGGCGGCAGATCGGGCGCGGCGCCAGCGGCGAGGACGGCCGGTACGCGCTCGGCACCCCCGGCGCCGGGTCGTACGTGCTCATCGCCGCCGCCGGCGGCCACCAGCCGCAGGCCGTCTCCGTCACGGTCGGCGAGCGGCCCGTCGAGCTCGACGTCGTTCTCGGCGGCGCCGGTCGCCTGGCCGGCAGCGTGCTCACCGCCGACGGCAGCCCCGTCCGGGACGCCACCGTCACCCTCACCAACGTGCACGGCGAGGTCGTCGCCACCACCCGCAGCGGCCGCGAGGGCGGCTACGTCATCACGGAACTGGTCGCCGGCGAGTACACCCTGGCCGCCGGCGCCCCCGCGTTCCGCCCCGCCGCACTCCCGGTCAGCGTCCAGGCCGCCCGGGAGACCCGGCAGGACATCGAACTCGCCGGCGGCGCCGTCCTTAAGGGCACCGTCCGGGCGAGCAGCGGCCGGCCCGTGGAGGACGCCCGGGTCACCCTCCTGGACGCGGCGGGCAACGTGGTCGACACGCTCACCACCGCGGCCGACGGGACGTTCAGGTTCGTGGACCTGTCCTCCGGCGAGTACACGGTGATCGCCGCCGGCTACCCGCCGGTCGCCACCGTCCTCCAGGTGGCCGGCGGCGGCCGCACCGAACGGGATCTCCAGCTCGGCCACGAGGACTAGCCGGCGAAAGTGGTCCTCTGCCGTGTGACGCCCGGCAGGCGCTCTCGCCGCACCGCCCGAAAGCCCGAGTGCGCCCCGTACGAGGACTTCCGGGGGCACGCCGAGAGCGCGCACCGGAAGGCCGCGCGGCCGCCCTCCGGGCGACCAGGCCGCTTTCGCGACAGGCCCTGGACCGCCAGGAGCCGAGGGGGCGCGCAAGGGGCGCTGAGCTGCGCGCCGGTGCGCTCGGGGGGAACCAATTCCAGGATTGCCACACATCGCGACCGGCCCCAGCCGTACGGTAGTGGCGGGCGGCACAGATCGTTTGCGAACAGCCTGCGGGGAGAGAGGGCCTGGGCCATGGACCATGGCAGCGAGCGGGACACACCTCCCGGCGGCGCCGGTGACGCCACGGCGGGCCGTGTTCCACTGGCCGTGGTGGTCGTCGACCGCGACGGCCTGGTGTCCCACTGGAGCAGCGGAGCGGGCCGACTGTTCGGCGTCCGGCGCCAGGACGCGGTCGGGCGCCCGGCCGCCGACCTGCTGCCGGTCTCCGGCGCGCTCCCCGAGGACCTCCACGACCTTCCCGCCGACGCGATGCCGGACGCCTACGGCCCCTACGGCCCCGGCGACGGACCCGGCCCCGACCTGGATGCCTCCCTCGGCGGCCATTCCGCCTACCCGACGGCGGGCCGAGCCCGGCTCTTCCCGCACGAGCACGGGGGCGGGACGGCCGGCGCCGACCCGGCCGGCGCGGCGCGGATCGACGTGCTCTGGTGGGCCTACCCGCTGATCGGCCCCGGCCCCTCCCGGCTGCTGGTGCTCGCCGCCGACGCCACCCGGCTCAGGGAGCAGCGCGGCTACGACGACGAGACCGCCGAGCGCATCTCGCCCGGCTTCGCCCGCCACACCGAACTGCCCGCCTCCGACGAGCTGGAGCGCAGGCTCCCCGAGATCCTGCCCAACATGGGCCCCGGACTCAGCGGCCGCATCGTCTCCCAGATCCTCGAACTCGGCTACCCGGTCCTGGAGTTCAGCCAGTACGACCGGGTGCCGGTCACCCCGTACTGGGGCGTGCCGCGCCGCCCGGGCCGCAGCCGCGCCGAGGCCGTCGTACCGCAGCAGCGCTCCGCGCCCCTGATCCCCACCGGAGCCGAGCACGAACTCGAGTACGCCGCCGTGCGCGAGCGGCTGGAGTTCCTCAACGAGGTCAGCTCCGGCATCGGTTCCTCGCTCGACCTCGGTGAGACCATCCGCGAGGTCACCAGCGCCGCCGTGCCCCGCTTCGCGGACTTCGCCGGCACCCATCTGCGCTCCGCGGTCCTGGCGGGCGAGGGCTTCCCCGACGGCCCGCCCGACGCGACCACGGTGATGCACCGGGTCTGGGTCGAGCACAACGACGAACCCGGCCGCTGGGACGACACCGTGCCGGTCGGCGAGACCTTCGCCTTCCCCGAGCACACCCCGTTCTACCAGTGCATGGTCACCGGCGAACCGGTGCTCGTCCCGGAGGTCACCGAGGAACTGGGCAACCGCATCTCCGGCGAGTTCGAGAAACGCGACCTCAGGCCGCTGATCAACGGCCGCTCGCTGCTGATCGTCCCGCTCAAGGCGCGCAACGTCGTCCTCGGCTTCATGGTGCTCATGCGCCGCCCCGACCGGGCGGCGTTCGACGACATGGACCGCACCACCGGCGCCGAACTCGCCGCCCGTGCCGGGCTCGTGCTCGACAACGCCCGTATGTACACCTACCAGGAGAACGTCGCCGACACGCTCCAGGACAGCATGCTGCCGCAGGTCGCCCCGCGGACGGCGGGCTGTGACGTGGCGACCCGCTACCTGCCCGGCACCCGCCTCGGCCGGATCGGCGGCGACTGGTTCGACGCCGTGAAGCTGCCCGGCTCGCGCACCGCCCTCGTGGTCGGCGACGTCATGGGGCATGGCCTCAACTCGGCCGCCATGATGGGCCAGTTGCGCACGGCCGTGCAGACCATGGCCGCCCTGGAGACCCCGCCCGCGCAACTGCTGCGCAACCTGGACGACCTGGCCCGCAGGCTCGGCGAGAACTACCTCGCCACCTGCCTGTACGCGGTCTACGACCCGATCCGCGGCGAACTGCACATGGCCAACGCCGGACACATCCCGCCGGTCCTGGTGCGGGCCGAGGACGGCCGCAGCGAACTGCTCGACCTGCCCACCGGTGCGCCCATAGGCGTCGGCGGCGTCCCGTTCGAGTCCACCGTCGTCCGCGTCCGCCCCGGCGACCGGCTGGTGCTGTGCACCGACGGACTGGTCGAGGTGCGTGGCTCCGACATCGGCGAGGGCCTCGCCGCGCTCTGCGAGTCCGCCGCCCACCCCGCCGCGTCGATGGACGCCGCCTGCGACACCATCATCCGCGCGCTGAACACCCGCGGCGGCCGCAAGGACGACGTCGCCCTGCTCATGGCCCGGCTCAACGGCATCCCCGACGACCACGTCGCCGAGTGGCGCCTCGACGCCGACCCGCGCGACGTGGGAAGGGCCCGGCGCCTGGTCGGCGACCGGCTGCTCGCATGGGGCCTGCCGCAGGCTGTGGAGACGGCACAGCTGCTGGTCAGCGAGGTCGTCACCAACGCCGTGCGGTACGGCGGCGGCCCGATCGGACTGCGGGTGGTCCGCACCGACGCGCTGCTGTTCGAGGTGACCGACGACGAACCGGGCCTGCCCGCGATGCTCTCCGCCGGACCGTACGACGAAGCGGGCCGCGGTCTGCGGGTCGTGACCCGGCTGGCCCGCGAGTGGGGCGCCAGCGCCACCGGCCACCGCAAGACCGTCTGGTTCGAACAGAGCGTCGTCGCGGGACCGTGAGCGGTGGCCCGGGGCGGTACATCCGATGAAGGTGACGTACGGCCCCTTGCCCCACGCCCCGCCGCCGCGATATCCCGATCACGGAACCGACCGTGGGGAGATCGCAATGAACGTCGTCTCGGACAACTACCGTGACAACTGGGAGAGTTACTGGCGTGGGACCTCCGACGCCACGGGCGAGGCGATCTGGGACGCCGACCCCTCGCTGACCGCCGGGCCGCACAGCGAACTGCTCCTGCCCCACGCGGACGCCGCGCGCACCATCGTGGACTGCGGTTGCGGCAACGGCACCCAGACCCGCTACCTCGCCACCCGGTTCGCGCGCGCCGTCGGCGTCGACCTCTCGCACGCCGCCGTCGAGCACGCCCGCCGCGCCGCCGCGCAGGCGGCGGACGGGACGTCCGTCGAGTTCCAGCAGCTCGACCTGACCGACACCGGCGCGGTCGGGGCCCTGCACGACCGGCTCGGCGACAGCAACGTCTACATGCGGGCCGTCATCCACCAGAGCGAACCGGCCGCACGCCCCCTGGTCGCCGCCGCGGTCGCCCGGATCATCGGCACCGAGGGCCGCGCGTTCGTGGTGGAACTGACCTCCGGCTCCCGGGACGTCCTGCGACAGGCGGCGGCCGGACCCGACGGCCCCGGCCCCAAGCTCCGCCGGGTCTTCGACCACCACCTCAAGCCCGCCGACGCCGACGACGGGGAGATCCCGCGCCTGCTCGCCGACGCCGGCCTGAAGATCCTCGCCGAGGGCGTGACGACCCTGCCGCAGACCGAGCACCTCGCCGACGGCACCCGCATCGACCTCCCGGCCCACTGGTTCGTCCTCGCCGCGCACTGACGCCGCCCGCCCCGACCGGGCCCCGGGACCACGCGCGAGCGGGCCCGGGGCCCGGCGGACCTCCTTGCTCCGTCCGTGATGAAGCTGTGTCCCTCCGGTGCAGGCAGTTCCTATACCATCCCTTTACTATTCACCCGAACGTGTGGAGGGGGGCCTCAGCCGTGACCGTCCGTACGGCCGAAGTGCGCAGCCGGGGGCGGCGGCGCGCCCCGCGCGCGGGACGCCCCGAGGCACCCGCGGGGCTGCTGCCCACACCGCCGGACGAACGGGAGAAGTACAGCTACGTCAAGCGCCACACCTGGGTGCTGACCTCCAGCTCCTTCATCGGCTTCGTGTGCGTCCTGCTCAGCCAGGTGGACACCGCCCGGCACAGCGGTTGGATCTGGGTGTTCGCGCCCACCCTGCTGCTGGCCGTCGTCGGCTTCCTGATATCGCTGCGCCTCGAGGCGTTCGCCCCCGGCTTCGACCTCAAGGCGCACCGCCGCATCGTCCGTCGCTGGCAGCCGGAGCACCACCCGAGCGTGGACGTCTTCCTGCCGGTGTGCGGCGAGCCGCTCGAAGTGCTGCACAACACCTGGCGTTACGTACGGATCCTGGCCGACACCTACCCGGGGCACGTCGAGGTCCTCGTGCTCGACGACGGCGACAGCGCGGAAGCGGCCGCCATGGCCGCCGACTTCGGCTTCCGTCACCTGGTCCGGCCCGACCGGGGCTGGATGAAGAAGGCCGGCAACCTCAGGCACGGCTTCGAGAACTCCAGCGGCGACGCCGTCCTCATCCTCGACGCCGACTTCGTCCCCCGCCCCGACCTGCTGCACGAACTGATGCCGTACCTGGACGCCGACCCGCGCTGCGCCATCGTCCAGTCCCCGCAGTTCTTCCGGGTGCTGGACCAGCAGAACTGGATCGAGCGGGGCGCCGGCGCCGTCCAGGAGCTGTTCTACCGCTCGGTGCAGGTCTCCCGGCAGCGCAGCGACGGCTCCATCTGCGTCGGCTCCTGCGCGGTCTATCGCCGCGCCGCCCTGGAGGAGATCGGCGGCACCAGCCTCATCGAGCACTCCGAGGACATGCACACCGGCTTCGACCTCAGGGCCCGCGGCTGGGACCTGCACTACGTGCCCCTCGCCCTGTCCACCGGCATCTGCCCGGACACCACGGGCGCCTACTACAACCAGCAGTACCGCTGGTGCATGGCCTCGATGAGCATGCTCGGCAGCCTGCGCGAGTTCTGGCAGGTGCGCATGCGCTTCGCCAGCCGCCTGTGCTACGTCTCCGGCTTCATCTACTACATCGAGACGGCCCTGCTCACCTTCACCACCCCGCTGATCGCGCTGACCCTGCTGATCCACTACCCCGACCAGCTCCAGGCCACCAACTACTGGATGGTCCTGCCCAGCGTGCTCTACCTGACCGTGGTCTACCCCCTGTGGCACCGCAACCCCTACCGGCTGGAGGCCTGGGCCACCCGGATCATGTACGGCTGGGCGCACGTCTTCGCCATCTGGGACGTCGTACGCCGCCGCCCGATGGGCTGGCAGCCCACCGGGTCCAGCGGGGCCAAGAAGAACAAGACCCGCCGCTTCTGGGGCGGGATGTGGCTGTGGAGCGCCCCCACCGCCGTGCTGTGGCCGGCGTTCGCCCTGTGGCGCATGACCGGCGCCCACCCGGAGAACTTCGCGCTGATGCTCGCCCTCGGCCTCTTCTACGCCGTGGCCGTGGGCCGGGTCCTGATCCAGCCCCAGGAGGTGACGGCGTGAAGGCCGCCGCCCTCGCCCGGACCCTGGCGGCCCTGCTGGCCGGGATCGTCTGCCTCGCCGGCTGCGTGAGCACCGGCCCGGCCCCCGTCGGCGCCGGCGGCGACGGCGCCCAGCCGGCCGCTTCCCTGCCCGGCGGCGGCACGGCGTACGTGCCCGCGCAGCCGTACGACATCACCCCGCTGCTGCACCCGAAGCACAAGTACTTCGGCGCCACCTTCGACGGCGTGCCCAAGGACCTCGGCCCCGTGCGGCGCTACGCCGCCAAGGTCGGGCGCACCCCCACCCTGCTGGAGTACTACCTCGGCTGGGGCGACGAGCTCCAGACCGACCAGACCCGCGCCGTCTGGAGGAACGGCCAGCTCCCGTACATCGCGTGGGAACCGCACAAGGCCACCCTGGCGCAGATCGCCGACGGCGGCCAGGACGACTACATCGTCCGCACCGCCCGCACGCTGCGCGCCCTGAACGTCCCCGTGGCGATCAGCCTGGCCCACGAGATGAACGGCGCCTGGTACCCCTGGGGCACCGGGAAGGCGACCGCGGCCCAGTTCGTCAAGGCGTGGCGGCACGTGCACGACGTCTTCCAGGACGAGGGCGTCTCCACGGTCATCTGGGTGTGGAGCCCGAACGTGATCAACCCCGTGCCCCAGGTCGCCCTCAAGCCGTACTACCCGGGCGACGGGTACGCCGACTGGGTCGGCGTGGTCGGCTACTACGCCCGCACCGGCGCCCAGGACTTCCCCGCCCTCTTCGGCCCCACCTTCCGGCAGATCCGCGCCTTCACCCGGCGGCCCTTCCTGCTGGCCGAGACCGGCGCCCAGCCCACACCGCGCAAGAGCGCGCAGATCACCGAACTGCTGAAGACCGTCGCCGCCGGCCGCGACATCGTCGGCTTCATCTGGTTCGACCTGGACAAGGAGACGGACTGGCGGGTCGACAGCAGCCCCGGGACCCTCGCCGCGTTCCGGCAGGCCGCCCGGAACCCCCGGTACGACCTCGACTTCTCCGCCCTGAAGTAGACGAGACACCACGATGAGCCACACACAGCCCCCCGGGGCGCGGAACAACGGCGGCTACGGCTACGACCACGGCTGGTACGGCGGCCAGGACCCCGCCGCCATGCCGGTGCACGAGCAGACCATGCAGCTGCGCGTGCTGCCGCCGCCCCCGCCGGAGGCGGACCCGGGGTTCTCCTTCGTCGAGGAGCCGCTGCCCGGCTGGACGCTGCCGCCGCCCGCCCTGATGGGCTGGTCCGCGGACACGGGCCGGCGCCGTCGCACGGTGGGCCTCGCGCTGCTCGCGGTCGTCCTGCTCGTCCAGGCCGCGCTTTCGCTGCGGCTGGCCAACTCCGCCTTCGAGGACGAGGCGCTGTACGTCTACGCCGGGCACGTGGAGATCGGCAGCCTCTTCTATGGGGCACCGAACTACGGCGGCTTCGACACCTACTTCTCCGGCGCACCCGTCCTGTACCCCGTGCTGGCGGCCGCCGTGGACTCCGTGTTCGGCCTCGCCGGCGTCCGCGCGCTCAGCCTGCTGTTCATGCTGACGGCCACCTCCTGCCTGTACGGCCTGACCCGGCGGCTGTTCAACGAGCGCGCCGGGCTGTGCGCCGGCGCCCTGTTCGCCGTCTCCATGCCGACCCTGTTCCTCGGCCACTTCGCCACCTACGACGCGATGGCCGTCTGCCTGCTGGCCCTGACCGCCTGGCTGCTGGTCGTCGTCGCGCCGCGGCACTGGAGCCTGGCCGTGCCCGTCGCCCTGGTCGCCGCGCTCGCCGTCGCCGTCAAGTACGCCTCCGCGCTGTTCCTGCCCACGCTGGTGCTGCTGTACGTGCTGGCCGCCTACCGCCACCACCACGTCCGCCGGGCCCTGCTGCGCGGCGCGCTGTTCAGCGCGGCCACCCTCGGCGTGCTCTTCGGCGGGCTGGCGGCCAGCGGCTACCTCACGGCCATCCAGAGCACCACCACGGCCCGCGCCCACGGGGACACGCCCGCCTGGCAGATCCTCGAGGACTCCGGCCGCTGGGCGGGCCTGCTGGTCGCCGTCGCCGTGGTCGGCACGGTCACCTACGCCCGCACCGCCCGGCTGAGCGAGATACCCGGATGGCGGCGGGCGGTCCCCGGCCGGCGCTGGCGCACCTGCCTGGGCGTGCTGCTCACCGGCACGGCGCTGCTCGCGCCCGCCTACCAGATCCACCTGCAGACCGAGACGTCCCTGCAGAAGCACATCGGCTTCGGGCTGTTCTTCGCCGCGCCGATGGCGGGCGTCGGCGTGACCCGGCTGATGGGCGCCCACTTCAAGTTCCCGCAGTGGGCCATCGCCATCGGGGCCGTCGCGCTCACCCTCGGCCTGAGCCAGTCCGCCGCCTACTTCGGCAGCTGGCCGGACACCCGCTACCTGGTGCCGCAGCTCGCCTACACGGTGCGGCCCGGGCAGCACTGGCTCGGCGATCCGAAGGAGGGCCCGGTGTACTACCTCAGCCGTGAGCGCCGCACCTCCTACCAGGACTGGCTGTCCTTCTTCTTCATCGACTACGAGACCCACGACGGCCGTCACCTGTCCGGCATCCCCGGCTACCGCGCGGCCGTCCGCGACGGCTACTTCCACGGAGTGGTGCTGAACTACTCCGGCGGCCTGCCCCCGGCCGAGGAGGCGGTGCGCCAGGAGATGCGGACCACCGGCCGCTACCGCCTGACCAGCTCGCTGCCGTACCGCACGTCCACCGGCGGCGGGCACTTCGAGATCTGGGTCCGGCAGGACGCCGGCCGGCCCTGACGACGGGGCCGCCCCGTCGTAGCCTGTCCGGGCCGCGACGCGTAACGTGACGCACCATGAAGATCCTCATCAGCGCGGACATGGAGGGCGCCACCGGCGTCACCTGGCCGGCCGACGTCCTGCCCGGGACGCCGCAGTGGGAGCGCTGCCGCTCGATGTTCACCTCGGACGTGAACGCGGCCGCCCTCGGCTTCTTCGACGGCGGCGCCGACCAGGTGCTCGTCAACGAGGCCCACTGGTCCATGCGCAACCTGCTCCTGGAGCGGCTCGACGACCGGGTCGAGATGCTCACCGGACGGCACAAGACGCTGTCCATGGTGGAGGGCGTGCAGCACGGCGACGTCGACGGTATCGCGTTCGTCGGCTACCACACGGGCGCCGGGGCGGAGGGCGTCCTCGCCCACACCTACCTGGCGAACCAGATCACCGGGGTGTGGCTGAACGGCGTCCGGGCGAGCGAGGGTCTGCTGAACGCGCACGTCGTCGCCGAGTACGGCGTGCCGGTGGTGCTCGTCACCGGTGACGACCTGGCCTGCGAGGACGCGCTCGGCTACGCGCCCGGGGCGCTGAAGGTCGCGGTGAAGGACCATGTGTCCCGGTACGCGGCGGTCTGCCGCACGCCGGCCCGGACCGCCGCCGACATCCGCGCCGCGGCCGAGGAGGCCGCCCGGCTGGCCGTCCGGCACGAGCCGGTGCGGGGCGGGCCGTTCACCGTCGCCGTCGAGTTCGACGCCGAGCACCTGGCGATGGCGGCGACCGTCGTCCCGGGCGTGGCCCGCACCGGCGAACGGAAGGTGGCGTACACCAGCGACACCATGTACGAGGGAATCCGGACCTTCAAGGCGGTCACCACGATCGTCTCGGCCGCGGTGGAGGAGCAGTATGGCTGACCAGCAGGCACTGGACGAGGTGGTCGAGTTCACCTCCGGGCTGATCCGGATCGACACCACCAACCGGGGCGGCGGTGACTGCCAGGAGCGGCCCGCCGCCGAGTACGCGGCCGAACGGCTGGCCGGCGCGGGTCTGGGGCCGCTGCTGCTGGAGCGGACCCCGGGGCGCACCAACGTGGTGGCCAGGATCGCGGGCACCGACCCGTCCGCCGACGCCCTGCTGGTCCACGGTCACCTGGACGTGGTGCCGGCGGAGGCCGCCGACTGGAGCGTGGACCCGTTCTCGGGCGAGATCCGCGACGGCGTGGTCTGGGGGCGCGGCGCCGTCGACATGAAGAACATGGACGCGATGATCCTCGCGGTCGTCCGGTACTGGGCCCGGCAGGGGCTCAGGCCGCGCCGGGACGTCGTCGTCGCCTTCACCGCGGACGAGGAGGCCAGCGCCGAGGACGGCTCCGGGTTCCTCGCCGACGAGCACCCCGGCCTGTTCGAAGGCTGCACCGAGGGCGTCAGCGAGTCGGGCGCCTTCACCTTCCACGACGGGGCGGGCCGGCAGCTCTACCCGATCGCGGCGGGGGAGCGCGGCACGGGCTGGCTGAAGCTCACCGCGCGCGGCCGCGCGGGACACGGCTCCAAGGTCAACAAGGACAACGCGGTGACCCGGCTCGCCGCCGCCGTCACCCGCATCGGCGAGCACGAGTGGCCACTGCGGCTCACCCCGACCGTGCGGGCGGCCCTCACCGAACTCGCCGCGCTCTACGGCATCGACCCGGACTTCACCGACGTGGACCGGCTGCTGGAGAAGCTGGGCCCGGCCGCCAAGCTGGTCGAGGCCACCATCCGCAACAGCAGCAACCCGACCATGCTGGAGGCCGGCTACAAGCTGAACGTCATCCCGGGCGAGGCGGTCGCCTTCGTGGACGGGCGCTACCTGCCGGGCGGCGAGGAGGAGTTCCGCACCACCCTGGACCGGCTCACCGGCCCGGACGTGGACTGGGAGTTCGCGCACCGCGAGGTCGCCCTCCAGGCGCCGGTGGACTCGCCGACGTACGCGAGGATGCGCGCGGCCGTCGAGGAGTTCGCGCCCGAGGGGCACGTGGTGCCGTACTGCATGTCCGGCGGCACCGACGCCAAGCAGTTCTCGCGGCTCGGCATCACCGGCTACGGCTTCGCACCGCTGAAGCTGCCCGAGGACCTCGACTACCAGGCGCTGTTCCACGGCGTCGACGAGCGGGTGCCCGTCGAGGCACTGCACTTCGGCGTCCGGGTCCTCGACCGCTTCCTGCGGACGGCCTGAACGATGGGGGAGGAGATGGGGGAGGAGATGAGGGACGCGATGGGGGAGCAGACGCGTGAGTCGGCGTACGGGTCGTGGCCCTCGCCCGTCGACGCGGCGCTGGCCGCCGCGCACGACGGCGCGCCGCAGTGGGTCGGCTTCGTCGGCGACGAGGTGTGGTGGACCGAACCCCGGCCCGCCGAGGGCGGCCGCCGGGCGCTGGTGCGCCGCACCGCCGACGGCACGGAGCACTCGGTGCTGCCCGCGCCGTGGAACGTGCGCAGCCGGGTCATCGAGTACGGCGGCCGGCCCTGGACCGGAGTGGTCCAGGGCGGCACGCCGCTGATCGTCTTCACGCACTTCGCCGACCAGCGGCTGTACCGGTACGAGCCCGGCGGCGAGCCGCGCCCGCTGACCCCGGTGTCCGGGGTGGGCGGCGGGCTGCGCTGGGCGGAACCGCAGGTGGACCTGGACCGGGGCGAGGTGTGGTGCGTCCTGGAGGAGTTCACCGGCCCGGGCACGGGCGACGTGCGGCGCGTCCTGGCCGCCGTCCCGCTGGACGGCTCGGCCGCCGGGGACCGGTCCGCCGTACGGGAACTCACCGAGGAGCGGCACCGGTTCGTCACCGGGCCCCGGCTCTCGCCCGACGGCCGCCGGGCCGCCTGGCTCGCCTGGGACCATCCGCGGATGCCCTGGGACGGCACGGAGCTGCTGGTCGCCGAGGTCGGTGACGACGGCGGACTGCACGGCGTCCGCACGGTCGCCGGCGGGCCCGAGGAGGCCGTCGCGCAGGTGGAGTGGTCCCGGGACGGCCGCCTGCTGTACGCGAGCGACCGCAGCGGCTGGTGGAACCTGTACCGGGACGGCACCCCGCTGTGCCCGCGCGAGGAGGAGTTCGCCGGTCCGCTGTGGATGCTGGGCCTGAGCTGGTTCGCCCCGCTGGACAACGGGCTGCTGGCGGTCGTCCACGGCAAGGGTGCGGCGGTACTCGGCATACTGGATCCCGAGACCGGCGAGCTCGTGGACGCCGCCGGGCCCTGGACCGAGTTCGGGTCCACGCTGTCGGCCCACGGCGACCGGGTGGTCGCCGTCGGCGCGGGTCCGCGCACCGCCCCCGAGGTGGTCGAGCTGGACACCCGCAGCGGACGCGCCCGCGCCGTCGGCGCCCTGCACCGCGATCCGGTCGACCCGGCGTACTACCCCGAGCCGCACAGCCGCACCTTCACCGGCCCCGGCGGCCGCGAGGTGCACGCGCACGTCTACCCGCCGCACCACCCCGCCCGCACCGCCCC